>JAAUTT010000662.1 GCA_012031335.1 Bacteroidales bacterium
TACATGCGGTTCATCACTTCTCTTACCCAGTATTGAGTTTTCCAGGGTTCACCAGCATAATTATACAGGTATATCATGTGTTGAATAGGCTGATTGCCATGTGCGTAGTTACCCATGTTCATAATTTGCATTTCGCGAATTTCGTGGATGGGGAATCCATAATAACTATCATCGAAAACCGGAGGAACACGAAAAACAGAATCGAGCATGCCGGTAAAGGTTTTCTCACCACCCATCAGGTTTATAAGTCCCTGTACATCGTGAAAAACACTCCATGTATAATGCCAGCTGTTACCTTCGGTAAAAGCATCGCCCCATTTGAAAGGATTGAATGGCGCCTGGAATTTGCCATCCTGATTTTTTCCACGCATCAATTTAGTTTCAGGATCGAATACGTTTTTATAATTCTGGCAACGTTTGGCAAAAAGGTCAATTTCCTGTTGAGGGCGGTTCAATGCTTTCGCCAGCTGATAAATGTTAAAGTCAGCAAAGGCATATTCAAGTGTGCGGGCTACATTTTCGTTTACCTTAACATCGTAAGGAACATAGCCAAGCTTATTGTAAAATTTCACCCCATTACGTCCTACAGAAGATAACGGTCCTTCATTGTCTGCATTTTTCAGCATTGCTTCATAAAGCGTATTAATATCATAACCCCTTACACCTTTCAGATAGGCATCGGCAATATTAACAGCCGAATTGGAGCCTATCATACAGTCGCGGACTGGCCCGGACTAGCCCATTCCGGCAGCCATCCGCTCTCTTTGTAAGTATTTGCAAGGCCTTCCATAATTTGTCCGTTCAGTTCAGGGTACATCAGGTTAAAGAAAGGAAACACGGCACGGAAGGTATCCCAGAAACCATTATCGGTAAACATATAGCCGGGCAAAACCTTACCATTATAAGGGCTATAGTGCATCACATTTCCCTGAGCATCGGTTTCGAAGAATTTTCTGGGAAATAACATAGTACGATAGAGGCACGAATAGAAAGTGCGGGTTTGATCCACCGTTCCACCTTCCACCATTATACGGCCAAGCTCCTTATTCCAGATGGCCTTCCCTTTCTGTTTTACGGTTTCGAAATTATCGTTTCCCAGTTCCTTGAGATTCAGTTCAGCCTGCTCCTGACTTATAAAAGAGGAAGCCACTTTCAGATTCACTTTTTCGCCCTTACCGGTTTTAAATCCAATTACGGCTCCAACATGATCGTCGGTAATTTCTGTTACTCCATTAACCAGTTCTTTCCCTTTCCAAACTGTGGAAAAGGTGAAAGGCTTATCCGTAATTATCACAAAAAAATTTTTGAAATTAGCCGGGACTCCACCACTGTTTTTAGTGGTATAACCAATAATCTTATTTTCGGAAGGTATTATCTTAATAAACGAACCTTTATCAAAGGCATCAATCACAACAAAGGCACTATCGGTCCGGGGAAAAGTAATACGGATGGCAGCAGCTCTTTCGGTGGGAGTGAGTTCGAATGTAGCATCATGATCAGCCAGATACACGCTATAGTAATATGGCTTTGCTGTTTCAGCTTTATGTGAAAACCAGCTGGCCCTGTCATCTTCATTAAAACGCAGTTTTCCGGTAACCGGCATAATCGCAAACTGTCCATAGTCGTTATCCAGGGACTGGGCTGATGCGTTTGTTTAAAGCCACGGATTTTTCGGCATCGTACGAATACATCCATCCATCACCCATTTTCCCGGTTTGTGGCGACCAGAAATTCATGCCCCCAGGGGAAGGGCTATGGCGAGGGTATGGTGTTTCCATTGGAAAGACTGAATTTGGATTGAGTACCCATCAACGGATTTACCCACTCTTCGGGATCCGAAATTTTATCAACTGTTTGGGCTGTCAATAAACACGAAATCCAAACAATGCAACTCGTAATTAATAACTTTATTTTCATTTTTTATACTTCGTTTAAAATGGTTATTTTAAAAATCCGAGAACTCCCATCATGATCATTTGAGCAGAAATAGCAGCAAGGATCAGACCTGTGAGTTTACTCAAAATACTTAAACCCTGTTTCTTAAGCATTTTTTCGATGCGTCCGCTAAGGTAAAGTAAAATGCCTACTGTTATTACAGCCAGACAAACAGCAAGAATTCCAAGCAGGTTCTGCAAAAATCCCTGGGTTTCAACTCCCATTACCAGAAGGGTACCAGTTGTTGCCGGACCTACTGTAACCGGAATAGCCAGGGGAACAACAGCAACATCGTGCCGTTGCGGTTTGTCTGTTTCCTGCCCTTTATCCTGGATCAGGTTTACTGCCGACAGAAAAAGAAGCGCTCCTGTGCCGATACGGAATGAATTAAGGGTGATACCAAAAACCTCAAATATCTGATTTCCGGCGAAGTAAAGGACAATCGAAATAATCATCACTGCAATAGTGACCTTTACCGCTGTCTTCTTTTTTTCGTTTTCGGAAAAAGAGTTTGTTAAAGACAAAAATGTTGAAAGCACGAAAAATGGCGTGAAGAAACGAAAAATATTTTGATGTAAATATTTATAAAATGGTTTAGTAACATTTTATGGGGTTCTGTGTGTTTTGCTCAATTGATTGTAATAAGGACGATTTACACGTTCTTTTCCTCATATCTTCAGAAATAAATTTCCTGATTCCAAAATTAATATTCCCAAAATCATGTATATCCTGTTTAACGAGAATATTCATGGCTTTTTTAATCTGAAATATGATTTTGGTGATTGTTTTCAATGGTTTTTAATTTGGCGTCACAGGTAAAGTAACTGTTGTTCCCCAGTCCTTATTAGGATACAGTCCCATTAGATTTCCCGTATAATACGATTTGCATAGCTTCGAAGAGGGATATAATATTTTTTAAAAAGCTCATCAAATGCTGCCTTGTTGCCCTGGCTTATCTCTTTTACTAATATGCTGTCCGTTTCAAAAACCATGAATAAATTATAAAAATCGTCTCAGAAAGTCAGTATTAATTTAGGTGACAAACATATTAAATTAAGCTGTTAAATTATATTCATTTTTTACATAGCCCGGGTTTAACCCCTTGAGCTCATCAGTTTGGTGATATTGCTCACCTTTGGTTTAAAATAACCAATTTTTTAGTTCCAATTAAAAAATAGTTCGTAACTTAAATATCTGTTAAAAAAAAAGAAATACCAGAATAGTATCAGATAAAAATAGTTCAACTTTCAACAATACTTACTTTTAAATAAAAGATGCATAATTGAAAATTTTCAACTGTTATTAAAAAAGCGAAAACTGTATTAAGCACTCGGATTACTTATACATTTATGCTTGCATTTATTTTTATGGTGTCTGTTTCATTGCAATCATTTTCTCAGGGAGCTCCTGACAAAAAGGCGGCTGAAATTAAAAAGCTCGAAACAACCCTCAAAACAACTAAAGCGAATCTAGCAAAGGCCGAAAAACAGCTTGCTATGGCCGACTCCCTGTTAACAACCGGCGAAACTATGGTTTCGGAAGGTAAAGCTGAAATTAAAAGCTTGGGTGCAGAACGTAAGATACTTGATAAAGAATATGCTACCAATAAAAAGCCTCTTGGTAAGTTAATGGGTTCTAAAGATAAAGACGAGGCAACCCAGGCTAAAAACGATCTGAAAGCTTTGGACACACAATACAAAGCCGACGTTAAAGCAAGCGATAACAAGGTAAAACTGGCAACAAAAAAGATGACCACTGGTGAAGCAAATATTAGTAAAGGAAAAGCATCGAAGAAAACGGCCGAAGCTGCCGTTGAAACGGCTCAGGCTGCAGTTGATGCTGCTCAGGAAAAATATGACACAGCTACAGGAACTGGTGAAGAACCTGAAGATGATGGAAAGAAAAAGAAGAAAAAATAGTTTTATATTAAAAAGACTGAGCGCAGATTTCTTACTGCGCTCAGTTCTTTTTAATTACCTGTCCATCCACTTTT
>JAAUTT010000663.1 GCA_012031335.1 Bacteroidales bacterium
GACTGTACAGGCTGAGGAACTGAGAGGGCAAATAGGTGAAGGATACCGGGGGCTTTTAATTTGGCTGCCGATGCGATGGGGGTTACCACTAAGGAACTCAATAAAATGCTTGAGCAGGGGCAAGTATTGAGCAATGATTTCCTCCCTAAATTTGCCAATCAATTGAGGGTCAATTTTTCAGGGGCTTTGGAACAAAGTACTAATAGCTTACAGGCCCAAACAAACAGGCTCAATAATAGTATATTAGAGCTTAAACTATCCATTGGTGAACAATTTAAAGGGGCTGCTATTGATTCTACCAACGCCCTGAACGGATTTGTAAGGGCTGCCAATGATTTATTTAAAATCCCTTTGAGTGCTAAATTGAGTAGTGAAAAACTCAATTGAATTTGCTTTTTGGGTTACAACTACCAGATTATTGACATTTTTATCTAAGCATATTTTTTCACTGGCTTGGATCAATTTTTTCCCAATGGATTTATTTCTGAATTTGGAATCAACAGCTATTAATCCGATTTGAGCAAAATCTTTTTTTAATGAAAGACTTACAAATCCAGCTATCGAATTATCTACTTTATAAACCAAAACTTTATCCGCCATAATTCCATTCACCGATTTTTCAATCCATTCTTTATACATTTTTGGAAATATATCCCTGGTGAAATTATGGTCAAGATTAAATCTTGAATAAACTCCGCTTTGAAGCGCTAAATCATATAATTTGACTTCAGGTAAGGATAATTTATAAAATTCAATATCCTTTGCAATTGGATCACTCTGTACAGGTTTTTTTTCAAAGGTTACTTTTTCGTCAACCAAAATACCTCCATTCTGCCTGCATTTTTCATGTAAACTCTTGTTTTCAGGATCAGAAAATAAGTAAACCAGCCTAAATTCTTTCTTTTTACATATGCATAACAAATTACCTAATTCCTCATCAATTAAGTTAAGCTTTCCGGTTTTAAAACCAAAAAAGTCAGTATCCCATTTTAATAAAGAAATTTGTTCTTTTTCAGTCATCTGTCCTCTCCCTTATAATATAAATTGGTCGGCCTTTAACATTCTCAAAGGTTTTACCAATGTACAATCCAACCATTCCTAAAATAAAAATTATAACACCCGATAAAAACAATATTGAAAGAAATAAACTTGTATACCCAAGTACCTCAATGTTTCCAAGGAAATAGCGGAATAAAATTAACTATTGAAAATATCAATGAAAAACAACGAAATAATAGGCTCCTGCTTTTACTGTTAGTCGTAGAGGTTTATCTGAAAATGCCAAAAATTTACTTCAATACCTAAACGTAAAAGTTTTTTGAATGAATATGAGGTTTTTCCTGATTCTCTTTCACCATGCTCTACATTAATTGTTGTTTGATTAAAACCAACCCACCGTACCATAGCAGGAAAATAACGGATACTATCTTTCATTGAACAAATGGCTTTAATTACATTTCTATGATATATGCCAAAATTTTGCTATTAAACTATCTTGCTTTGTATCCGTAAGATAACCTAAAATCGTATAAAAATACTTTGAAAATGCTTTCTTAAAAAAGTTATCTTTTCTTTCAATTCTTCGTGCCAAAACAACGTCATATCCTTCGATTGCCTTTTTATATAAGTTTGCAATCTCTTCCGGTTTATCCTGTAAATCGCAATCCATTACAATAACCCAATCACCGGTTGAATTCTCAATTCCTGCGGATATAGCTTTATGTTGCCCAAAATTTCTTGAAAGTTTAATTCCAATTACGCGTTTTTCTTTTGCTGATAATTCCTTAATCAGAGGCCATGGATCGTCAAGACCACAATCATCAACTAATATGATTTCATAATTTTTACAAATAGAATTTAGAACACCAGTAAGCTTAATATAAAGCTCATATAAACATTCTTTACAACCGTAAACTGGAATTACAACCGATACCGTATTGCTTGACATAAATATAAATAGGGGTTAAAATTAAGTATTTATGATAAAATAACTAATAAATTATATCAATCATATAAAATTTCAACAATATTCATTATCAACCTTCTTTTCAAGCATTCACACCTGGTTCAATATTATGTCTATGGCATCATAATCAATGATAACCTATTATTATTTATAAATTATTAATAAATACTTGGTTTGAGAATATAACATTGATACTTCTAAAAGTTAATTTCACACCCCCGTATAATTAAACGGCGTTATCTTTTTCAGTTCTTCTTTTACTTCATTGCTTACATTGAGGTTTTGGATAAAACCGGCCATGGTTTCTGCGGTGATGTGCTTGTTTACCCGGGTAAGGTCCTTTAAGGCTTCATAAGGTTTGGGATAGTTTTCGCGGCGAAGTATGGTTTGAATGGCCTCAGAAACAACTGCCCAGTTATCATCAAGATCTTTGTTTAATCGTGCTTCGTTAAGCATGAGTTTTCCAAGACCTTTGAGCAGGGAGTCGAAAGCAAGCACCGTATGGGCAATGGGAACGCCGATGTTGCGCATTACCGTGGAATCGGTAAGGTCGCGCTGGAGTCTCGAAACAGGCAGTTTGGCCGAAAGATGCTCAAAAACGGCATTGGCTATGCCCAGGTTCCCTTCGGAGTTTTCAAAATCAATGGGGTTTACTTTATGCGGCATGGTTGATGAACCAACTTCGCCCTCTTTTATTTTCTGTTTGAAATACTCCATGGAGATGTAGGTCCACATATCCCTGTTCAGGTCGATGAGGATGGTGTTTATTCGTTTCATGGCATCGAAAAGGGCTGCCAGGTTGTCGTAATGCTCAATCTGCGTAGTGGTTTTTGAACGTGATAGTCCCAGTGTCTGGTTTACCAGTTTCCCGGCAAAACCAACCCAGTTAACATTCGGATAAGCTGCTACATGTGCATTGAAATTACCTGTTGCCCCGCCGAATTTTGCGGAATACGGAATATTTTTTAACTGTGAAACCTGGACCTCCAGTCGTTCAATAAATACCTGGAACTCTTTTCCAAGCCGCGTCGGCGAGGCTGGCTGACCATGAGTACGGGCAAGCATGGGTGTATCTTTCCATGAATTTGCCATTTTCGGGATAGTTTCTGCAAAATTTTTTCGAGCGCTGGCAGGTAAACTTCTCTTACAGCTTCTTTAAGCGAAAGAGGAACAGCGGTATTGTTGATATCCTGCGAAGTAAGTGCAAAATGAATGAATTCCTTGTATTTTTCCAAACCGAGCTTATCAAATTCTTCTTTCAGAAAATACTCAACCGCTTTAACATCGTGATTGGTTATTTTTTCAACGTCTTTAATGCGTTGTGCATGGTTTAGCGTAAAGTTTTTATACAAATTTCGTAAAGCAGAATAATTGCTTTTATTGAACGATTTAAGCTGCTCAAGGGGAAGTTCGCACAATGAAATAAAATATTCAACTTCAACCAAAACCCGGTACCTGATCAATGCATGTTCCGAAAAATATACATCAAGAGAAGCTGTTTTGCCCCTGTACCTGCCGTCAATCGGCGAAATGGCTGTTAATGAGTTCAGTTCCATATCCTGTTATTTAAAAAAGAGATCAAAAGTTAGAAAAAAATATTGATTTTTGGCCGGTTGTGGAAAAGGTTCCATTTTGAAAAGTGTGGATTTTGTCTTCGATCTTCGATTTTCGGTCTCCGGTCTCCGTTCTTTTTTTATAGAAAATGGTTTTTGACTTCGGTCTTCGGTCTCCGGTCTAATTTAACCTAGACAAATTTTTTTATAAATATTTTTATGTATTTAGTGTTAATAACCGGAAATAACTCGTAGTTTACGGAGAGTTATTCTGGTTATTAACACCTTTTCTTTTTGCCTACTTTTTTCTTTTGTTCATATCTGTTAATTTTTTAATTGACAGCCATTAATGCCCAATCCTAATATTTTGATGATCCTTACTGGTCATATTCTTACCTAATAGGGCT
>JAAUTT010000664.1 GCA_012031335.1 Bacteroidales bacterium
AAACTGATAGAATTTTCTCCACGCACTTTTATTTCCACCTGTGAACCCGGCACACCGCTTGAATTTGAAACCTGAACTCCGGCAGCCTTGCCTTGCATGGCATTTGTAAGGGAAGTTGCAGGCATGGAAACCAGTTCATCACTGGTTATAGATGACACCGATCCAATTATATCCCGTTTCTTTTTCGAACCGTATCCTATCACAATTAACTCATCCAGCTTCATGGCTTCGGGCTCCATAACAATATTTAAAGGGTCGGAAGATGTAATAGTATATTCAGCCTGTTTCATACCCAAAAAACTGAAAAGCAATACCGAACCAGATCGTACTGTTATTTTAAACTTACCATCGGTATCAGTAATTACCCCCGTTATTAGTGCCCTTTTCAATAACAGTTGCGCCTGTTACAGGTAGCTTATCTTCGGCACTGATTACACTTCCGGTAACAATAATATTCTGAGCATCCATATTTCCCGAAATTGAAAACATGGCTCCGGCCAATACAATAATTGTCAGGATTTTTTTCATTATACTTTATTTAAATATTTAAGAGATTTTGAAACTCTCCTGTTTACTTCAAATACAAAAATGTTAATGCTTCTTAAGAAACACAGGCGCTTCATTGAGTTAGTAATTAGTTTTCGTTTATTGAAAATTACCTTTTACACATTACCATGTAAGAATCAAATATACCATCCATCTTTTCAAACCATGTGTAAAACCGTCCCATTTAAGTAGCGTAATTGTCCCATATGAATGCTCTTTATACCAGAAACACTCACCGGAAAGATGCATCCATATGCTTATTTTAAAAGCGTTGTAAAAGTCGTTTGGGATATTTATCGGGGTCATTTGAAACGAAAATACACATCGAAGGGATTGCTTTCCATTAAATTTGAAAACATCTGATAATTTTTATTGGGTTCAAAAATGGCCTTCTGCCCTGCTTCAGAAACTATGCATTTATAACATTAGTTAATTATCAACCTACTAAATTACATTCTATGAGAAAACTTTACCATTTATTCCGATTTTGGTGGATCCCAGTTTTGCTGATGCTTTTTAGCGTGACGGGAAAAGCACAAACCATTTCCAGTTATTCCATTGACGATGGGATCGTCAATCAGGCTTATCCAGATTCAGTTATTGATCAGTCTAAACTTGGCGGGAATTTAAAAATCTACCGGTTCCGGGATGCCGACGCTCTTAAAGAGGTATATTCCTATGTAAAATTCGACATCAGCGCTTTAAAAGGGTTTATGGTGGAATCGGCTGTTTTGAGTTACAGGGGTAAAACAGGAGACGCCAGCTTCAATGACGTTTTTAAAATGGGTATATATGCTGTAAACTCCGACTGGAAAGGAGATACTTTAAAATATAAGACAAAGCCTTCGACTGCAGGCTCAAGACTCGACACCACATTTTTAAATGCAAGTTCAGCCAGGAAAGATTTTCTGAAAAACGGAACAGGGTTAATAGATTTTATCAATGAAGAAATAAAGAAAGGAAAGAGCACTATAAGCTTTGCCATTAAATCGTTTGGTAAAGACACCACCGACAATATGTGGATAGGTGGAACTACCAACGGCAATTACGGTCCGGTGCTCAATTGTGTCATTTCTCCCTCAAAAGGAAAATATGTAATTGACGATGCTGTTGTGATGGAAGCTTATCCTGATTCAGTTATTGATCAATCTAAACTCGGTGGTAATCTAAAAGTTTTTCGCAAGCGCGACACCGGAAGTACTTATTATCGTACAAACTCCTATATTAAATTCGACATCAGCGACCTTGCTGGCACACAGCTGGAATCTGCAAGCATCAGTACCGGGGTAAAACCGGTGATGCCAACTATAACGATCTTTTTAAAATAGCATTATATTCGGTTTCTCAGGACTGGAAGGGAGATACCTTAAAATGGAAATTTAAACCAGCAACCGGATCAGCAAAACTGGACACAACCTTTTTAAATGCCTCTTCGGCCCGAAAAACTTTCCTTAAAAATGGAAATGGACTTGTCGATTTCATCAATGAGGAGATCCGAAAAGGAAGTAAAACCATAAGCTTTGCAATGCAATCGTTTGGTAAAGACTCAACAGATAACATGTGGATAGGCGGATCTGCCAACGGAAACTATGCACCGGTACTCGACTTCACAGTTACTGCCAATAAAAGCAAATATGCCATTGACGATGCTGTTGTGATGCAGGCATATCCCGATTCCATAATCGATCAATCCAAACTTGGCGGCAACATTAAAATTTTCCGCAAGAGAAATACCGAAGGTGCTATGGTAGAAACCTACTCCTATCTGAAATTTGACATTTCGGAATTACAAGGTGTACAGGTTGAAAGTGCAAGTTTAAGCTATCGTGGAAAAACGGGAGACGCTACTTTTAACGATCTGTTCAAACTTGGCTTGTATTCTGTAACACAAGACTGGAAAGGAGATACCGTAAAATACAAAACAAAACCATCCATTGGTAGCAGTAAAATGGATACCTCTATCCTGAATGCATCCTCGGCACGAAAGGAATTCTGAAAACAGGCACCACGCTGGTAACCTATATAAACGAAGAAATCCGTAAAGGAAGCAAGAGTATAAGTTTTGCACTGAAATCGTTCGGAAAAGATACTACTGATAATATGTGGTTAGGAGGAACAGCAAACGGCAATTATGGCCCGATTCTTAACCTAACTTTATCATCAGCAAACAGCAACTATTGTATTGACAATGCTGTTGTTATGCAAACATATCCTGATTCCGTAATTAATCTGGGAAAATTGGGCGGTAATTTGAAAGTTTATAAAAAGAGAAATAATGATGGTATTGTTGAGCAAACGTATGCTTATGTAAAATTTGACATATCGGGCCTTAACAACCAGCAGGCAGAGAGTGCAAAATTAAGTTTCCGCGGCAAAACCGGTGATGCTAATTTTAATGATTTATTTAAACTGGGGCTTTATGCTGTAACCCAGGATTGGAAAGGAGATACTGTAAAATGGAAAACCAAACCTTCCATTAATGCATCAAAAATGGATACCTCCCTGTTGAACAGTTCTTCGGCACGAAAAGAGTTTAACACAAACGGAACAAAACTGATTGACTTTATAAATGAGGAAGTCAGAAAGGGAAGTAAATCCATCGGATTGGCCATTATGTCGTTTGGAAAAGACAGTACGGATAACATGTGGATAGGAGGCCTTGCCAATGGCAACTATGGACCTGTGCTCGACCTTAAATACCAAACTGTTTATGGCAGCATACCTCCTGCACAGGTGGTTTTAAATCCTAACGGAGGAAATTTCATTATAAATGTAAATGTAAAGCTGGTGAATAAACCTGCTAAAGACTCGGTATTTTACACTATCGGAAAAGGCACAGTTGAAGATCCTACCCGGAATTCAACTCTTTTCCCGGAGGCTGGTCTTACATTTACCGATACAACTACCTTAAAAGTAATTGCATCACGTGATGGCGTTTATGGCAACATGGTTACTGCAACCTACAATGTATTACCTGTAGCTTCTCCTGTATTTAATCCTTCTCCAATGGTTAAATATCAGAAAAAAGTGGAAGTAACAATTAGCACTACACCTGCCGATGCTGTAATCTATTACTCTAAAGACGGAAGCGACCCAAGTGAGCCTTATACACAGGCTATCCAGTTAACACAAACCACCACCCTAAAAACAAAAGCTTTTAGTGCAGATTTTGCTTATGAAACTCCGGTGGTAGAAGCAACTTATCAGATAGTAAATACCGAAGACCTGCCAGGAACAGGTCCTGCTGGAGTTGGTTATAAAAACCTTACCCGTGATAATCAGCCAGAAGTTGGTTTATGGCTGAAACCGGAAGCTTTTACGGGATTGACTGATGGCAGTGAGGTAAAACTATGGAATGATATGTCGGGCAATTCC
>JAAUTT010000665.1 GCA_012031335.1 Bacteroidales bacterium
AGCTTGAATTATAATATTAAGGTAATAAAAATCATGAAAATTCCAAATTATCGTCTTCTTCATCTACAGCTGTACTATCATTGATACGATATCAGCCTGACTAAGGTTCTTCTCATTTGAGATTGACTCATGAATTACATGCTCACTCTGCATGGTGTATTTTGATTTTATATGGTCGAGATTGAAATGTTTATGCTCATCATCAAGGTTTTCAACATTCTGAAGTTTAATATTGATTTCGTTGAGTTGACCTATAATTTCTTCAATGGTTTTATCAAAAAACTCGTAATATTTTATTTGTTCCAGAGAGGATTTGATGTCATTGGAAACCTGTCGACTCAAAATTTGATTCTCCTCAATTGTTTTATATACTTTTTCGTTACTGTCTTTCAGAAAAGAAATAATTTTTCACTTAGCTGTTGAAAATCATTTATATTTCTGCTGGCCGACCCGCTGTTATAATAGTTATAAACATTATCATCAGTATCTACAAAAAGTACTTTTATCTTCTCAAATAAAACCTGATGTTGATTTAAAATTGATCTAAGATCGGAAAGAATTTGTTTGATCTGGTTTATAGTGGTGCTTTCAGCATCTGAGTAGGACTGAGAATCAATTGATTTAAGAATGCTTTTTTCCAGCGTGGTTATAAAATCCGAAAGCTCAAAATAATTATTCAGGATTTCATTAAACTTATCTTTCGATTTATAGTAACGTTCTTTTAACAGATTAAGAGACTTCTCGTAAACACCAATGAAATAGGATGTGCGTTCTATTTTATCTATAATATCTTTAAAGTGAGACTGAGAAACTCCATTTCCACTACTGATAAATTTATGACACATATCAGAAATAGCTGTCATTTCGTTACCTACCTGTAAAAACTTCTCAGAAATAATTTCAATAGCCTTCTGATATTCTTTGTTTGCATGAATCAGTTGGGCTGCCTGCAAACCGGCAATATCCCTGATCTGCAGAAAGCATTTAAGCTGTATTTGCTGATTGATTTCATCCGGAGTTTCGTTAGAGACTCTATCTAGTTCTTTAAGAATCTCTTTGTGAGTTTGCTGAATATGTTCGATCTTTTGACGGATGATGTCGTGATATTGAAGGTTGGTAATTATCTTGCCAATATTGGTGGCTGTGATTTCAGTACTTTCCTGTAGTTTAGGAACAAGATCTTGCGCTTCCTGATATTTTACATTAAACAGATTAGAACCATTATGAAGTTCGGTAAGTATATCACCAATGTTTTCAGTATTTTTTTCTTTTAAGTCTGCAATAAAAGTAATATTCTGTTTAAGTTGGTTTTTCAAAAGATTAAAATTATTGTAGAATTCTGTAAAAAATGATTTGGTTTGGCCAATAATTTCATTGAAATCGTTGGCTTTGCGGCTCATTTTCCCGACTGGAGCTGTTGAAACAGTGATATTGATCTTTAAGTTAGCTACCAGTAACTTTAGGGTCATGAGATCCTGTTTCAGATTATTGGATGGTACAAACATTAGTTCTATTTCCTGCACTATGCTGTCAAATTTTGCAATAAGCCGGGAGGTCTGTCCTTCGAATTCCGAAAGGTGATCTGAAAGCTGGGAGTGAAAAAGAGAAAGTCCGTTAAATATTTCATCTTTCTTTTCCTGGTTAGTAATAATGTTCAAAATGTCGGATGCATTCTGAGAAATTACTTTCGAATCTTTATAATATCTTTTAAAATAAGCGTTTAATGATAAAAAATCTTCAGAAGAACAATTGTGTAATGCTAAAAATTTTCTCATCAATTAAAGCAAACAAGGACGTAATTTCCTGAATAGAATATGCGTTTAGCAAGGTATTCAATGTGTTGCTCTCTTTATTCGTCTCTTTCATATCTTTATTGAATGAATCCTATACGTGAATTCCTGCCAACAGGTTATATGGGTTAGTAATTATACTTTTCTTAATTGTTTTTTAATACTGAATCGACCTTGGAAATGAAATCCTGAATATCGATGGGCTTATTAATAAAGTCGACTGCTCCCATTTCCATAGACTTCTTTCTGTTTTCGGGATCTGCTACTGCTGAAACAATTATAACAGGTATATCTTTAGTAGTTTCGTTATTTTTGATTTCTTTCAGAAAGTCGTATCCACTTACTCGTGGCATCAACAAGTCCAATAATATAAGGTTTACCGGTTCTTTTTTAATTATCAGATAAGCTTCTTTTACTGACTGGGCTGTTTCTATCTGATAACCCTGTCCGTTAAGAATGGCTTCCAGTAATACTATATTAGTTGAAGAATCGTCAACAACAAGAATCCTAGAATTTATTTTTTTTTTCATGACAATTCGATATTGTTTTTAAAGATAAGAAATCAATTTTATTAATTCAAATTTAGGGAAGTATAAAATGTATGTAAATATATCGTTGAATCTGATTTATATAAACATACTCTTACTGAGATCAATTACCCTCTTTGGTGATTTAAATCAATGGATTTGTCAATGATCAGATAATTAAATGATTATGAATTTATCAGAATTCGTCGCGAATGTTTCAGAATTCCGATTATTTTGTATATTTAAACATTAAAGCAAGTATAAGCATGATCTCACATTTTTCACAGGAAAAAGTCAGCAGATGTTACTGAGATTAATTTGCCTTTTATGAATGTTCTCAACGATGAACAACGTGAAGTCATAATTAAGAATAGTAATTTAGTTAGGTATAAGGAGAGAGATGTAATTTTCCTGCAAAATACACGTACTTCTCACATAATGTATGTTAAGTCGGGACTTGTGAAAATTTATAAAGAAGGCCGAAATGGGAAGGTTATAATACTTAAAATTGAAACTCCAAACTCATATTTGGGATTAACTTCTGTATTTGGACATGATATTCACCAGTATTCCGCTGCTGCCATTGATTCGACCGATATTTGTTTTACCGATATTAATATTTTTAAGACAATTATTAAGGAAAACGGGCTTTTTTCGCATAAATTAATAAATTTCATTAGTCTTGAAAATCTATTTTTGTTCGAGAGGTTAATGAGTCAATCGCACAAACAATTACCAGGTAGGATTGCTGATGTTTTATTATATTTTGCTGATAAAATATTTCACAGCAATATTTATACTCTCCCATTAACCAGGAGAGAGCTTGCTGAACTTGCCGGAACAACCAAAGAGAGTTTTATAAGGACACTCACCGAATTTAAAAATGATAAGATAATTGAGCTGGATGGTTCTGCAGTTGAGATTAAAAGTTTGAAAATTATCAGAACCCTGAGTGAATTGGGCTGAGTTATTCCAATAGACTTTTTTTCCGTAGAATTAAGGTTAAAATGTACAGCAAAAAAGTTAATAACCAAAGAATAAACATATTAAAGTATATTGTATCGTAATAGTATCCATTCATAAGCTTTTGCGGTGCAAGAAAATGTGCCCTACCATAATTATTATCTGATAATCTGTAAATTGGATCATCTGTTTGCAGAATTTCAACACTATTTTCAATATAATTCTTTCCCGTTCTTTTGCCCGAAACATAATCCATCAGGGTTAAATTTTGAATAGAGTTGATATAATGTGTGAAATTTTCGTTACCAATGGAATCCTTTATGTTTTGGCGTAATTCATTCCTTTTACCTATTTCCTCATTTAGTTTTTCATACAACTGAAACTGAACGTATCTAAGGTAATCTTCAAGTTCAGTTAAAATTTCACTACTAATATTTTTCTTCGATAATTCCTCTAAAAATTCAAACTGAAAAACATCTGGATATTTTGAACTGATTTCTTTTATAATTAGGGAAATAAAAACAAATTTTGTAAGTGATACCGAATTGGTTCGAACTTCGTAAATATATTCCTGAAGTTTGGGAATTAAAATATTAGTTTTAAATGTGAGATCGGAAATAGTTTGCTCTGTGCTGA
>JAAUTT010000666.1 GCA_012031335.1 Bacteroidales bacterium
AAGTTAGCAGGAATACTTATTCATTAAAACGGGATTAAAACATTAGTATAAAGTGTTTTTAATCCCGTTTTCGTATTTTGGAAATTATAAAAATTATAAGAACTACAACAACTACTACAACAATAATCCCAACCCAAAGGCCAGCCTGAAATATGTCGCCGATAATACTGCAACCAGTCATATTTATTATTGTGAATGCAATAAGTATAGCATAAAGTAAATTTTGTCTCCTCATAGTTTCAATTTAGATTAATTTATCTGTTATTGATTAGAAACAATTTGTGGACTGAAAATGTTGCTGCTCAATAATTAAATCGCATAAGTATTTAAAAGCACAAAGACGAAAAAGCCAAAATAAGAATGTCAGAATATCATTACTTTGTTCCTTCATTTTAAAATTGTATTTTTAGTTTTTCAACAGAATATCTTCACTTTTTTATTGCAGCAACCATTTTATCAGCAGGATGATATCAATTTTCCGACCAGCAAAATAAATTAACCATGAAGCTTTCAAGCCTTTTTGTTTTATTTGCATTAAGTATGCATTTATGCGCTCAAACCAGCGATTCCCTTAAAATAAAACCCAGGGCAATTCCTGCCTGGACTTATTGGATTCCGGGAGCATCGTATTATTACCAGGGTAAAATTGTACAAGGGAGTATTTTTATGACATTAGAAACAGGTGGTATCATCCTGGGAACAATATATGATAAAAACTTAAAAAACAACAGTGCATCTCCTTATTATAATTATCCGTTATTACTTGGTCTACAGGCCTTTCAAACCGAAAAACTAAGTTTATTCCGAAACCAACTCGAAATAGTAAAATTTAAAAAGCCCGATTTTCGATACGATAACCTGTCAGAAAAAGAACTATACCTGGCTCCTTTTCGACTAAAAAATATCTTTACCCCTATTACAGGTGGAATGGTACTTCTGGCGGCAATTTACCTGGGTGTGGAAAAATACAATGAGACTAACAGTTTCAGCGAAATCGACAAAATGTATTTTCTTGACCGTTTTATTGGAAGAAACAAAGGAATAACAGCCTTTGGCAGTGCATCGCTGGCTATGAGCTGGGGGGCTGGAATTGGAGAAGAATATATTTGCCGAAACTATATGATGCCACTTATGGATTATCGTTATGGTCAAAAGAAAGGGCTTGTTTTATCCAGTGTCATTTTTGGATCGTTCCATTTTAGCAATGTCTTGTTTGCTGATAAACCCGATTATAAAGCTACTTTGCTTCAGGTTGGAGAAGCCACCTTGTTAGGTTATTTTTTAGGACGAGATGTACAAAAAGAAATTACGACATTGGTCCTGCTGTGGCAGCACACATGTGGTACGATTTCACACTGATGCTGGGTTCGTTTCTGATAAATCCCAAGAATAATTTCCTGGGAGTCAATTTAACTTTCAAACTTTAAAGCAATGAATTATTCCGTCTTTACACAGGTTTTCTTTCTTTGGTTACTTCAGGTAATTGTTAACCTTCTTTTCGGTTACTTTCTTAGCAAAAAATATTTGAAAAGTTATAAAACCATAGCTTTAATCTGCATATCCATTATAGTATTTATACCTGTTTCGAGAATGCTAATTTTCTTTATTACGGTGGTAAAAAGCATTAGTATTGCTGATAATGTTTCCATTGGTTTTCAAGGCAATCCATTGCTTTTTATGCTCC
This sequence comes from Bacteroidales bacterium, assembly GCA_012031335.1. The sequence goes on from JAAUTT010000666.1 coordinate 1,685, forward strand.
TCAATTTTATTGTTTTACTGGGAACTCAACTGATGTTTAACTTTTTCATACTGAACCGGATAAATAAATTAAAAGATCAAAAAGCTTAACTACCTTTAATTGCTGATTCCAAATATTATAGCAGAAACCCAACCTTAAAGCAAACCGGTAATAATCTATAGTTTAGCTTTTCAATAGTCGGAAAACCTACTAAAAGAGAATCGTTTACATAGCTCAAAAAGCGTAGCTTGTAGTATTGATTTTCCATATCCCTGATAATATATGTATAGTTACGACGAACAGCATATCGTGCGGTATTTGCCGACTGGTTAATTTCAACCGATTTCCAGTCGTAACCAATTTTATCCTGAATGCTACTCATTTTTGAATTCACAATATTTGAGAGGTTACAGAAGAAAACCCTACAACGGTATCCAACATAGCTGCAACACCCGAAGGATTGAGATATACTCCTCTTACTACATAAGGTGTTGGAATTCCATTATCGGTGTATAATGTTGTCATATATTGCGTAAACAGGATATCCCAGTTTTTTTTTGGATGGTTCAATTTTAACTGTATCCTTTAGGGTAAGGGAGTAATAGGTGTAATTACAAGCTGTATCTTTTCGGATAGTAACCTCGGCAGCATCGGAATTATCGATATTTGCAAATGCAAACTTATACGAAGTATCATTCGATTCAATAAAGCGGAGTTTTCTATATGGTTTATACCTAATACCGTCGTAATTACCAATTAAATAGACCATGTGATCCGGGCCGTCAAAATTTCGCCAATCACCAATGGCTGTAGAATCGGGATTACCACTACTGGCATCGTAAATCCATGTTTTACCTGTAGTTGTATATGCAGTTGCATTGAAATCGGTTGTACCTGTATGCAATATCCCTTTTAAGTTAGCATAATTGAGGCGGACACGCCAACCCTCCTTGCTATTCTCAAAGGCAAGGTCCCAGCGATTGTTAGCGCTTACATGTACTATATCATCCGACAAATCGTAAAATGATTGATAATCATACATGGAATGTTTAATAATGATCCCGTTTCTTAAAACCGGTTCAATAGGTGTATCTTCCTTAAAGCAACCGGATAATGTCAGGAATAAAAGTAAATAAACACTATTCCGTATCGATTTTGCGATCATAATTCAGATTGAATTGCAGTTGAACAAAGAGGCTACGTCCCCATCCAACAGGATTATCGTTGGCACCTCCGCCGCTGTGAACCCCAGAAGAACCTCTTCCAAGAATATTGGTATTGTTGAATGCGTTTTTTACACCGGTAGAAATCTCAACCTTTTCGTCCCAAAGCCATTTGGTTACAACAAAGTCGAGAGAATGATATTTATCGAGAAAATTTTCGTTCACCTTTTCGAGTCCGCCAATTTCATCATAATCGGCAGTATAAAAGATAAATTTTCCATTATACTTATAAAAAAAGGAAATTTTCGATTTTAGCTTTTGAAAATTATAATTCGCATTCATTGAAGCATCGGTCGACCAATTATAGGCATCGGATTGAATTTTGGATTGGCCATTCAACTGAGAACCTAATTGTATTCTTAATTTGTTATTCCAATTATAATTGAGCACAAGTTTCGCTCCGCGAATGATGGTTTTACCTGGTAAATTATTGTATTGCGCTTTGCTTGGATCAGTTGAATTATAAAACAGGTCAATTTTATCTTTAACCGAATTCTGAAAGAGATTTGCATTTACACTTAGCTGTTTGTTAAAAACATAATCGCCACTTAAACCGGCATAAACTGATGTTTCAGGCCGCAGGCTATCATTACCCAGGACATTGTGATTAATGTCAATAAACTCAAGATAAAGCTCCTTTAATGAAGGTGCGCGAAATCCCTTTCCGTAAGAAAATCTGACTTTCGACCTGGGATTGATTTCCCATAAAGTATTAAAATTATAGATAAGAGGCGCATTAAACTGTGAATTATGCATAATCCTTAAACCGCTTTGAATATCGAGAGACCTGAAAATTTTATATTTCAACGAAGCAAATCCGGCAGATTCGTTCAGAGACTTTTCGCCCTTTATCCTTTTGCCGGTTCCGTTTTCCTGAGAATATTCCAGGCCTGATTGAAAATCAAGTTTATCAAGCAGCTTCCCCCCTACCATCCATCTGCCTGTAATATTATCAAAAACAGTGGTATCCTGGGCGGTTGCATTATCAAAAGGGAATTCTTCAAGTGTCACCAGATCTT
>JAAUTT010000667.1 GCA_012031335.1 Bacteroidales bacterium
GGGAAAAGATGGTCCTTTATATGCCTGGAAAATTTTAAAATTAGCATACTAACATAATCACAAACAGCCGGATAATATGAGAACAATCAAAGCACTCACAATTTTTACATTTTTTGTTTTTATCCGGGATGTAATAATAGTAAACAACAAATATCGTGGCAATTAGGTCCTTTTCACAAACCTGCTGAAAACCCTATAATTGGAGCCGATTCAACCAAAAAGTTTTTCTGTCCGGTAAAAAAAGACACTGTGCGCTGGCAGCGAGCCGATGTATTTAATCCCGGGGCGATTGTAAAAGATGGAAAAGTATACCTTTTAACCCGCAGCGAAGACAATCCTGCTGCCATTCTGGGAGGGAGAACATCCCGGCTTGGACTGGCTGTAAGCGACGATGGAATTCATTTTACTCATTTCGAAAAACCAGTTCTTTATCCCGATAATGATGCTTTTCAGGAATACGATTTCCCTGGTGGTTGTGAAGACCCCCGTATTGCTGAAACTGAAGATGGTAAATATGTTGTTGCCTACACCAGCTGGAATTATAAGGTCCCACGCTTATCCATAGCGTTCTCGTCCGATCTTATGAAATGGGAAAAGAAAGGTCCAGCCTTTGCAAAAGCTTATGAAGGAAAATTCGGAGATATGGCCTCAAAATCTGCATCCATGATTACGCGTATGCAGAACGGCAAACCCATTCTTACGAAATTAGATGGTAAATACTGGATGTACTGGGGCGAGCACTTTGTGAATCTGGCCTGGTCCGAAAACCTGTACGACTGGTTTCCGCTGCTTGACGAAAAAGGAGATCTGAAAGAAATAATGACTACACGCCCCGGGTATTTCGACAGTAATTTAACCGAATGCGGTCCGCCGGCTCTTATGACCGAAAATGGAATTCTTCTGTTATATAATGGTAAAAATGCAACTGATAGCACTGCCGATCCGAAGTTGCCGAAGGGAACCTATTCGGTGGGACAGGTTCTTTTCGATAAAAGCAATCCCGAAAAATATTGTATCGCACTGATACCTGCATTCTTAAACCTAGTCTCCCTCACGAAGTAACGGGGCAATATCAGGCTGGTACCACTTTCGCCGAAGGGTTGGTTTTCTTTAAAGGAAAATGGTTTTTATACTATGGTACTGCCGATTCCTTTATAGGAGTTGCTGTGCAGGATGTTGGCAAATTGTAATTATCTAAAAAATGGGGACCTCCTCTTCCATAATGTTAATATTCAATAAAATAACTCGAATATGAGAATAACTCCTTTTATTGCGATTTGCCTATTTCTTTTTTCAAGCCTTTTGTCGGGACAGAATATCCACACCAAACCTGTTCGTATGGCGGTTGCGGGATTAACGCATGGTCATGCCGGATTTATTTTAGGAAGAAAACCTGTTGGTGATATAGAACTTGTGGGCGTTTATGAGAAAAATGCTGAGCTGGCGTTATCATGTTCGAACCAATATGGCTTTAACGCACAACTAATTTATAAAAATCTGGATGAAATGCTCGATAAGGTAAAACCTGATGCTGTTGTGGCCTTTGGTTCTATTTTCGAGCATATGATGGTAGTGGAGGCTTGTGCTCCGCGAGGGATACATGTGATGGTGGAAAAACCACTTGCCACCAATATGGAGCATGCATTAAGAATGGCCGAACTTGCACGAAAGTATAAAATTCATCTGCTCACCAATTACGAAACCTCGTGGTATCCATCCACAGCCAAAGCTTTTCAGCTGGTAAACGACAGCAATTATGTCGGAAATATTCGTAAAGTGGTAATTCACGACGGACATCAGGGTCCTAAAGAAATCGGATGCAGTAAGGAATTTCTTGAGTGGCTCACTGATCCGGTTCAGAATGGTGGTGGCGCCCTGATGGATTTTGGATGCTATGGTGCCAATTTAATGACATACCTGCTGAAAGGAGAAAAGCCTTTATCGGTTACGGCGGTAACCCGGCAATTCAAACCAGATATTTATCCTCTGGTGGACGACGATGCAACCATTATAGTATCTTTTCCGTCGTCGCAATGCATTATTCAGGCTTCGTGGAATTGGCCGTTTGGACGTAAGGACATGGAGATATACGGAGATTTGGGATATATATTTGCCCAGAACAACCAAAAAATGTTATTGCGGAACAATCAGCAACAGGATCAAAAATCGCTGACTGTCACCGCAAAGGATGTTGCGGTTTACGAAGATCCTTTTACCTATTTTATTGAAATTATCAGAGGCAGGATAGTTGCCCCGGATTATAATCCATACTCACTGGAAAATAATCTTCAGGTGGTAGAAATTCTGAATGCAGCCAGAGAATCAGCCAAAACAGGGAAAACGGTAACTTTTTAAATTGATCGTATTCGATATACCAACCTGTACGAAACCGAACACAGCTGTTCTTTTGTAAAACAATTGCTACATCTATATTTTTAATCAGAATTGAATGTATATGTTTGTTTGTTTGACACTTACAACTTTTGGCACAATGGTTGATCATCTTAGATCATAACATAAAATATTAATAAGATGAAAACAACAGGACAAAAATTAATAGTAGCAGCAATAGTAGCTCTCTTCTCGTTATCGGTTAATGCTCAGAATACAAAAGAAATTAATTATGCTTATAATAATGCTTCAAAATTCATTGTTTCGCGAGTTGAAAACGTTGCAAACGAACTTGAAATGTATCTGAATAATCTCAAAGCAATTGTAAAATTCAAGCCAGAAAATGATCCTGTAGTAAGTTATACAGAAACTATGGTTAATTTTTCCGAAATTGAAACACAACTTGAAGATGCCGCCAGATTTATCCCTTCAGTAAATGCAGAAATATTATCTGAAGAAGCATCCGATAAGTCAACTTTTGACACGATTCTTGAAGAACTTCAAAAAGATACCATGTTTAAGCCTTCATTCGAAATTGAAAATGAATTTACCGATGTTTTAAAGGAATTATCAGAAAGTGCAAAATTCAGTCCTTCGGCAAACCTATAACACTATATACCTGTGCATGCACAGTCCCCCTATTACTGAGGCCCCGGCCTCTTTTTTTATTTTTACCCAAATCAGACATCCGATTTTATTTCAATTGGTTAAACCGCGCTAAAGAGGTTAGGTCAAATCAATTTCAAATTCTCTTTTGAATTTCAATTTCATTCAAAATGCTCAAATTACCAGCAATAACAGGGTAGTTTTTGTAAATCGCCTCTTCCGTAAGCTCAAAAATTATATTGGTGCCATCCAAATGCTTCATCATTCCACCTGCCTCTTTAATAATTAACCAGGGAGCTGCTATATCCCAGATTTTAGTAAACAGGTTTACTGCAACACCAAGTTTACCTTCAGTTACAAGCATCCAATCGACAAGGGAATTAGTACATCTGACATTACGGGAATTTTTTATAAGCCACCGGAACCAGTCCATTCCAAGTTCAAGAAAAGAGTTGTCATGTGTAAAGTCAATACCAAATCCTGCTAATGAGTTTACCAATGTATTATCGGGGATAACAATTTTTATATCATTTACATAAGCTCCTTTTTCTGCTTCAGCAATATACATAAGATTTTCGACGGGTAAAATGGCCCCGGCAAGAATGGGAGTATCCTTATAAAAAAGTGCTATTAATACACCAAACCAAGGTATTCCGGCTGCAAAATTCGAGGTACCATCGAGCGGATCGACAACCCAGGTATATTCAGATTTATTATTTTGGAAACCACTTTCTTCAGTTAAAATATTGTGGCCTGGAAAATCCCGGATAATAACCTCTGTAATAGCTTTGTCGCACATAAGATCTACCTCGGTAACTATGCTGCTGATCGATTCCTTTTGATCAATAATATGAGCTTTGTGATAGTGTTCTTTTTGAATCCGGCCCGCTTCAGTTAAGTGCAG
>JAAUTT010000668.1 GCA_012031335.1 Bacteroidales bacterium
ACTGTTTCCATCATTTAGAATAAGTTCCATCATCTCAGGGGTGATATTAAAAGTTACAGTTTTTGATTCTCCTGGCGCCAGGGCTATTCTTTTAAAGTTTTCAAGTGCAAAGGCAGGAGCAGGGCAGGAGGTTTGTATATCGGTAAGGTATAGCTGTACCACCTCATCACCGGCAATTTTACCTTTATTGGTAACATTCACAGTAACCATCACCGATTCGCCTTTTCTAATCTGGCTTTTATTCAGGTTAAGGTCCGAATATTCATACTGGTTAAAGCTCAACCCGAATCCAAAGGGATAAAGAGGTTCTTCTTCCATATATTTATAAGACCGTCCTTTCATATCGTAATCCTGAAAGGCAGGCAACTGATAAATGGATTTGGGAAAGGTAATGGGTAGCCTGCCCGAAGGATTAGCGTCACCAAAAATGATGTCGGCAACAGCCTTTCCGCCTTCTTGACCCGGGTACCAGGCAAAGAGTATGGCATCAGCCAGTTCGGTAAGTTCGGGAGTACAGATGGGACTTCCCCCGGTTAACACTAAAATAATAGGTTTTTTACCTTTTTTTCTAAGTGATCGCAGATAATCGAGCTGATTTTGAGGTAATCCCAAATCGAGCCTGTCGCCCGAGGTAGACGAAAGAATTGCTTCACCTTCTTCTCCTTCGTAAACACCAGAAATTCCAAATACAGCTATGATAAAGTCGGCTTCCATTGCTTCAGAACCTGCCCAGTCGGCAGGGTTTTGATTTACAGCACCCTGGACCACACCGGCTCTGTAATTAACAGAGGTTCCCAAACTAACCTTACTTACTACTCCTTCGAGGATGGTAGTGAGCTGATCATTTACCCCGTTATAGTTTCCTAACAGTACATCCTGACTTGTTGCATAGGGACCAATCACATAAAGTGTCTTTAAGTCTTTGCGAAGCGGAAGAATATTATTTTTATTCTGCAGCATCACTACCGATTTTGTAGCCGCCTCAAGAGCCAACTGCCGATGTTTTTCACTTCCGATAACTTCCGTTCCTATTTTGGAGTAGGGATTATTATTCACCGGATCGAATAAACCCAGTTTAAAACGTGTTTTTAGCAATGTTGCCAATGCCTGGTCTACCTCTTTTTCGGTTATCAATCCTCTTTTTACCGCTTCGGGGAGCTTCGAAAATTCGTCTCCACAATCCAGGTTTACACCGCTTTTTATTGCAAGAGCGCATGCTTCGGCCTGGTCGGCTGAGACTCCGTGGTAGCGGTAGAAATTATGAATAGCCCCGCAGTCGGTGGTAACAAAACCTTTAAAGCCCCATTCGTTGCGGAGCAAGTCGGTAAGCAGATAGGAACTTCCGCAACATGCTTTGCCGAAGGTCCGGTTATAGGCGCACATCACACTTTCCACTTTTCCTTCGGTAACTAGTGTTTTAAAGGCGGGAGAATATGTTTCAAAGAAATCCTTTCGCGATGGAGTAGCGTTGAAGGCATGACGTACCGCTTCCGGCCCCGAATGAACCACATAATGCTTGGCACAGGCCGCTGTTTTCAGATATTTGGGATCGTTTCCCTGCATTCCTTTTACATATTGCAATCCTAAACGGCCGGTCAGGTATGGATCTTCTCCAAAGGTCTCCTGGCCTCGGCCCCAGCGTGGATCACGAAAAATATTAATATTTGGTGCATAAAAAGTAATTCCTGAATAACGGGTGTAATTATTCAGTTTTTGAGCTACATTGAATTTGGCCCAAGCTTCGTCCGAAACCGCTTCGCCAATCTTTAGCATTAAATCCTCATCGAAAGTGGCTCCAAGTCCTATGTTCTGAGGGAAAACAGTTGCTTTGCCAGTTCGTGCCACTCCGTGAAGAGCCTCACTCCACCAGTCATACGGGAGTATTCCCAGTCGTTCGATACCTGGAGCTGCATTCATCATTTGCTGAGCTTTTTCCTCGAGGGTAAGTCTCGCAATCAGATCAGTAACCCTTTCGTCTATCGGCTTCGAAGGATCCTGAAAAGGAAAACCAGTCTGATTTTGTGCCTGGCTGACCTGAATACCTGTCAATAAAGCAAAAAATAGGATTAAACTATTGAAATTTAGAATTTTAATCATGGTGATATAGTTATTTGGATATTTTATTTAAGGTATCCAGCCAATTGGCATAAGCTTCCTGGTACTGTGTTTTTTGGGAGATATCGCACTCAATGGTTTTGATTTTTTTCAGTCCAGCAAAAGCTTCCTGGAACGATTTTGTATATTCCGGCTCCCACTCCGGCTCCTTTGGCTGCTCCCTGGGCGCCGTCTGTATCGTATAGCTCAATGGATGCACCTGTAACACCTGCAAGCGTGTCGCGAAAAATGGGACTGAGGAACATATTTGCATTTCCAGCACGGATAACAGACGGCTGAATGCCGGTTTGTTTCATAATTTCCATACCATAATGGAAAGCAAACACAATTCCTTCCTGAGCGGCTCTCAATAAATGATTATTCGTGTGGATGTTGAAATTTAAATTTCCAAACCAGCTACCCGGTTCGGCATTTCCCAGCACTCGTTCGGAGCCGTTACCGAATGGCAGCGTAACCAATCCTTCCGATCCGACTGGAATTTTGGCGGCAGCTTCGTTCATTGCTTCATACTGGTATTTGCAAAGCCGGCATTTTGCGTATCCAGGAATTGAGAATCCCCGTTCCGTTAATGCACAAGAGTACACCAAGGCGGGTATCTTTTTGGGTATGGTTAACATGGGCAAAAGTGTTTACACGCGATTTCGGATCGTAACGAACTACATCGGATACCCCGTAAACAACACCTGATGTTCCTGCTGTGGCTGCAATTTCTCCGGGATTTAATACATTCAGAGAAAAAGCGTTGTTTGGCTGGTCGCCTGCCCTGTAAGCTACCGGAGTTCCAGCACCAAGGCCTAATTCATCTGCTGCCAGGGCAGTAAGTTTACCCTGTTCCGAAAAGGTTGGTACCAGGGTTGGAATCAGATCTTTTTTGAAGCCGTAGTGGTTAAGCAGAAAATCCGCAAGCTGGTTATTTTTGAAATCCCAGAAAATTCCTTCAGATAATCCGGAAATAGTGGTATTAACTTCTCCGGTAAGCTTTAAGGCAATATAATCACCTGGCAACATGATTTTGTAAATCTTTTCGAAAAGGGCCGGTTCGTTTTCCTTTACCCATTTTAGTTTTGAGGCAGTGAAATTTCCCGGTGAGTTGAGAAGGTGTTCGAGACAATGTTTATCACCAATTTCCTTAAAAGCTTTTTCGCCGATAGAAACAGCACGACTGTCGCACCAGATTACAGAAGGTCGGAGAACATTATGATTTTTATCGATACAAACTAGGCCATGCATCTGGTAGGAGATACCTATGGCTTTTATGTCCGAACTTTTGGCACCTGAAATACTCAACACTTCTCTGGTAGCCAGTTTGAGATTTTCCCACCACATTGCGGGATCTTGTTCTGCCCATCCTGTTTTAGAGGCAGTTATCGTCATTTCCTGTTTCGGGAAAAAGGCACTTGCAGTGCAACTTCCGCTATCGATTTTAACCAGACTGGCTTTAACCGATGAACTTCCGATGTCAAATCCTAGTAAATACATATAGTTGTTTATAAAGTTTGGTAAAAAGAAAATGTAATATGATACCTATATTAATTAGTAGTACTTTTTTTAAAGATTGAATCCGCTGATATCCTTTTTGTGCCGGGCATATAACTTCCGGTCGAATTTGTACAGCTGAGCAGGTTTATGGCTAACTCCCTTTTCTTTCTCATCCTGCATAATCAAAAAATTTTTAGAGGGATAATTTTTTTTCTGAAGTTCCGGTTGTCGAGCTTTTCCCCCAATATAGCTTCATAGATATCCTGCATTTGTCTGATTGTGAATTTTTAGGAAGAAGTTCAAACA
>JAAUTT010000669.1 GCA_012031335.1 Bacteroidales bacterium
TAATTTATTTTATATTTTTTCAAAATTTTAACCCCTTATTTAAATGCATCAATTCCTTCAATTTTGTAATTATTTTTTCAAATTGACTAAAAACAAAACATGACAAAAATCATATAACGGTTCCCTAAAGGATGTATATGAATTTATGTCATAAACTTTTGCTAAAATGTCAGTAGAGCAGACTAACCCTATATAAAAATTAACAAATCAGGCATTTGCTGTTAAAAAGTGTTAAATATAAGGGGTTAACAAAACATGTTTAAAATTTTGGATGTTATTTTGTAATAAGAAAACAAAACCAAAAGTTTGGAATGTTAATTCACTTAAAAATTAGTTCACTTAAACAAATATATATGAGAGCAAAAAATATTATTTCGGGTTTAGTACTTGCGATTCTGGGGGGAGTTATTGCGGTTTTTGCTTACACCCGTTTTTTCGATTCCAAGTCAAAATATATTTCTGCAGAAATGCAGTCACCGGTTCGTTTGGCACAAATGACGAATGCTTTCGACAGCAATAAAGTTGATTTTACTTTTGCTGCCGATAAAACAATCCATGCGGTAGTGCATGTGAAAACCAAATCGACCAGGTCTGATGAATATTCCAGTGGTAATCCATTTTATGATTTTTTCTTTGGATACAGAGGATTTGAGCAGCGCCACAACCGGTTGAGGGTTTTGGTTCGGGAGTGATTATAAGTGATAATGGCTATATTGTAACAAATAACCATGTTATTGATAATGCAAATGAAATAAGTGTTACACTTAACGATAAAAGAAGTTATACTGCCAAGTTGGTTGGAGTGGACAGAAATACCGACCTTGCGGTAATTAAGATTGAAGAAAAAGATTTACCTTATATAATATATGGTAACTCCGACGATCTTAAAGTTGGTGAATGGGTATTAGCCGTTGGAAATCCATATAACCTTACATCAACGGTTACTGCAGGTATAGTAAGCGCAAAAGCAAGAAGCATTGGAATTATGGGAGGGCGCTCGGTTGAGGCTAACAGATATCCTATTGAATCCTTTATTCAGACAGATGCAGCAGTTAACCCTGGCAACAGTGGTGGCGCTCTTGTAAACATCCGGGGAGAACTTGTTGGTATAAATACAGCCATAGCTTCTCCTACAGGATCTTATATTGGAAATGCTTTTGCCATTCCCGTAAGTATTGTTAAGAAAGCAGTTGCTGATATTGTCGAATTTGGAGAGGTGCAAAGAGCAATTTTAGGCGTTAATATAAAGGATGTAGATTCAGAACTTGCAACCTCTAAAAAATTTGATAAAATCGAAGGTGTGTATGTCGAAAATGTTGTCGAAGGTAGCTCAGCCGATGTATCAGGAATAAAGCCCGGAGATGTAATTCTGTCAATAAACGGTTTAAATGTAAACAGCGCTTCGGAATTGCAGGAACAAATAGGTCGATTCCGTCCAAACGATAAAATTGAAATTGTTGTAAACAGGGAAAATAAAAAGAAACAAATTACAGCCACCCTACGTAATATGGAAGGCAATGGAAATCTGGTCAAAAAAGCTGAAATATCTAGTATTTTAGGAGCAACGTTAAAAAATGTTCCTGAAGATATCAAGAGTCGGCTTAACATAAAAGGTGGTGTACAGGTAGAGGAAGTTACTTCCGGAAAATTTAAATCTGCAGGAATTCAAAAAGGATTTATTATCCTGCAAATAAACAATAAACCTGTTTACAGTGTTGATGATGTTGAGAAAACTATTGCCGCAATAAATGGTGGGGTCTACATAGAAGGTATATATCCTAACAGCAAAGCTGTATATTATTATGCCTTTGGTAAGTAACAAACAGCAAGATTGTTATAAAAAAAAGACTTGCTAATGCGGGTCTTTTTTTGTTTACACATGAAAATAATTTTGTAGGAAACAATCAAATAATCTAATTTCGCGAAAATTTTTGAGGAAGGAAAATGAGACAACTGAAGATTACTAAATCGATTACAAACAGGGAGAGCGCTTCGTTAGACAAGTACCTTCAAGAGATCGGTAAGGAAGAATTAATAACTGTGGAAGAGGAAGTTGAGCTTGCACAACGTATAAAAAAAGGCGACAGAGCTGCTTTGGAAAAATTAACCAGAGCTAACCTCCGGTTTGTAGTTTCGGTTGCTAAACAATATCAAAATCAAGGACTTAGCCTGCCAGACTTAATTAACGAAGGTAATTTAGGGCTTATCAAGGCAGCAGAGAAGTTTGATGAAACAAGAGGATTTAAATTTATCTCTTATGCTGTTTGGTGGATTCGTCAATCTATTTTACAAGCATTGGCCGAACAATCGCGTATTGTGCGTTTACCACTTAACCAGGTAGGTTCGCTCAATAAAATAAATAAAGCATATTCGAAATTTGAACAGGAGAATGAAAGAACACCAACTCCGGAAGAATTGGCAACAGTGCTGGAACTTCCTAAGGAAAAGGTTTCTGATACGCTTCGTGTTTCGGGTCGTCATGTTTCCGTAGATGCACCTTTTATTGAAGGTGAAGACAATAGTCTGCTCGATGTACTTATAAATAATGATTCCCCCATTGCCGACAGGCAACTGATTAACGAGTCGTTATCCAAAGAAATCGACAGAGCTCTGGCCACCTTAACCGAAAGAGAAAGAGATATTATCAAATTATTCTTTGGAATTGGGGGTTCGGAAATGACACTTGAAGAAATTGGAGAAAAATTCGGATTGACCCGCGAGAGGGTAAGGCAAATAAAAGAAAAGGCCATCAGAAGGTTGCGGCATACTTCCCGGAGTAAATTACTCAAGGATATTTAGGATAGATGATCAGCCTGGTTGAATTTCGACCAGGCTTTTTTCTTTATGTTCGTTGAGCGGTTTCTTCCTTAAAAAAAAATATTTCATTTTTTAGTGACTCATTTTCCTGATGCTGCTGAATAACAAACTGACTCAAAGCTTTAATAAGCAACGATTGTTCCTCAAGCTTTTCTCTAAAAACCAAGCACATAGCATTTTTCTGATTTTCGATAGTATGTTGGTCCTGAATTTCAAGGTTTCGGGAAGCAATAAAGGAAATTATTTCGGCCACCAAAATATAAAATTCAGTAAGTTTTGAAACTTCGTTATGGCTAAGAACAGGTAAATCCCTGATAGCTTTCATATACTCATTTAAATTTATGCCGGCTTCATAGGCCGCCTTTTCCAGTTCAGTATTATCCGGAATTTCGTCTTCGTAAAAAAACTGATTGATTAAAATTGTACCAATATTTTCTTTTCTTACAAATATTGGGATAGCAATTGCATTTATATTATTCCGGCATTTGAACGAATAGCTGTTTGAATCGTTCAGCCCAACCGAAAAGTCTCCTATTGATTCCCCGCAATTACTTAAACTTTTAAGGCTCGTTCCATGAAACCTAAGGCAACTGTTTTTCCAACCGATTGAAAATAATAATTTCCCAAATTCATCAAACAGAGAGATGGGAATTTTATAAATCTGATATAAACCGATAATCAGATTTTCGATTTCGTGCATATCCAAAGTCCGTGTAAACCTGGGCCTGTTTCGGCGGGAATTTGTCTGCCAGGCTTCAACAAGTTTAATTAACTCTTCGTTTCGACGTTCCAGGGTTTTATTCTGTGTTAATACCTCATTTATAAATTGAACACGTTGCATAAGCGTGAATTTTTGAAGTTTAAAATCAAATAAAACTGTTCTCCTTATAATTAACCTGGCATCAATTTTCAACTTAAAAATTGACATCAGGTTTTCGTAAATTCTGTTAATTTCCCCTGCCAATTTTGTTAAATGGCTGCATTTTCGTGTATACCATAAAAAATGTGATTTCTAAATCGAAGAGCAAAAAGACTATATAAATTTAAATTCTAATTACAACAAAATCAATAGAAAAAT
>JAAUTT010000670.1 GCA_012031335.1 Bacteroidales bacterium
GCCTTTACTCCATTAATGTTTACAAGGTTAATTGATCAATTTCGTGCAGATAAAGATCTCAAAATTATTCACAAATGGGTAAGCTTTGATGAAATTTCGCCCAATTTGATACAAGCAGCTGTTGCAGCAGAGGACAATAATTTTAAAAAACATTTTGGAATTGATCTTCAGGCCATTAAAAAGGCTCAAGCTTACAACCAACGTAAAAAAGGGCGTAAAATACGTGGGGCCAGCACTATTACCCAACAAACCTGTAAGAATATTTATTTATGGGAAACACGTTCCTATATGAGAAAGGGAATGGAGTTATATTTTACTCTTCTTGTGGAAACTGTTTGGTCGAAAAAAAGGATAATGGAAGTATATCTCAATATGATAGAAATGGGTGATGGCATTTATGGTGCGGAAGCAGCATCGAGAATATACTTTAAAAAATCAGCAAAAAATCTCACTCCAAGGGAAGCTGCTCTAATCGTCGCATCTTTCCCTAATCCCCGAAAATACAAAGTTTTAAAACCAGGAAGTTACCTTTTAAAACGTCAACAGAAAATATTGAGCCTGATGAAAAAAATCCCTAAGGTTGTTTTATAAAAGGAGCTGGAATGATAATAAAATTAACCCTTTCATAATATTTCAAATCAATGAACGTTTTTGGGGTATTGTCTGTTAATGTTATTGAGAAAAAAATAATAGGATGGATTTTTTAATATAATTTAACACTTGGTAAAATTAAATTTTTATATTTTTGTTCAAATTCAATAATAAAGAGGTTGAAAATTAAGAAATTATTAAAGTTTTATTTTTGTATTTCTTGTACTTGCTACTCTTTGTAAATTGCAATACAATTCAAATGTGCCGTTGGATTCCTTCCAACAGGAGTTCAATGTATCACATAATCAAGTCCACTCTACATTTCCTTTAAACAAAAATTCTTCATCTGAAACACTGGGAATTTCAAAGGATGTATCTCGTCTCGAAATTCTTTTCCTTTTTCTATTCCTGTTGTCATTTTTCGCTTTTATTTTTGATATTTTCCAATTCCCGCCTGTTAAAGTTCCTGCCTTAAAGAGAGTACCTTTGCGGTTACATAAGTATAATTCAATTAATAATAAAGCTCCTCCAAAGCCTGCTTTTATAAATTATTGATATCTCCCGTCAGATTTTCAACGATTAAAAATCACCACTACTTTTTTTAAATTCAGGAGCTTTAAAAATTTTTAACTATATTACTATTATGAAATTCACATATTTCCCCTTTATCTGTTTATTTCTCTGGACATTTCAAAACAATATTATTGCACAGGTGGTACCTGACAATTCAGAAGTAATTGAAGAGTTTGAAGAAATTGAAAGTGATACTTCCAATCTCAGTTGTAATGATTCGTCAGTAATTCAGGTTCCGGTTTTTGATACTACCCTTGTTCCCGCTGCTGCCTTATATAAATCCTGGAACCATTTTTATGTGAATCCATACGATACTGATTTTGTTAAAAAACCTGATACAACATTGATTAATCTTGCTGGTTATCGTCATCCACATAATAATTACCTGACATCAGATTTTGGTTTCCGCAGGTCGAGACATCATTATGGAGTTGATATTAAGGTAAATACAGGCGATACCATCTATTCATCTTTCGATGGGATGATAAGAATTTGCAAATACAGCCGATCATTTGGGAATTACATTGTTGTGAGGCATTATAATGGCTTGGAAACTATCTACGCCCATCTCTCAAGATCTCTTGTTGCATTGAACCAGATAGTAAAATCAGGTGAACCTATCGGATTGGGAGGAAATACAGGCAGATCAACCGGACCCCATCTCCATTATGAAGTCAGATATCTGGGGCAGAATATAAATCCTCATGATATTATCGATTTTCAAAATTACTGTATCAAGGGGGATTCGCTTAATTTATGCTCCCAAAATTTTGCTTATATCGGTGAAATCCGAAAAATACGTTACCATGTAGTAAGAAAAGGCGACACCCTTGGTAGAATTGCTATGAAATATGGTGTAAGCATTAAACATCTCTGCAAATTAAACCGCATAAAATCTACAAAAATCCTGAGAATTGGTCAAAGGTTAAGATATACCTGATGTTTAGTTAGTCAGATACTTACCAAACATTTTCTTAAATTTTTCAACTTTGGGCTTTATTACAAACGAGCAATAAGGCTGAGATGTGTTGTTTAAAAAATAGTTCTGATGATCTTCTTCAGCTCTGTAGAAATAGGTAAAAGGCTCAATAGCTGTAACAATAGGCTTACTAAACTCACCTGACACATTTAATGCTTCTTTTACCTGTTCGGAAAGGGTCTTCTGTTCATTGGTATGATAAAAAATTACAGACCTGTACTGAGTTCCTATATCGTTCCCCTGACGGTTAATGGTAGTAGGGTCGTGGGTAAAAAAAAATATCCTGACCAGTTCCTGAAAATTTACCACCGAATTATCAAAGGTAATTTGAACAACTTCTGCGTGACCGGTTGTTCCATTGCATACTTCCCTGTATGCCGGGTTCTTAATTTGTCCGCCCGAATAACCCGATTCTACTTTTAAAACCCCGTTTACTTTCTGAAATACCGCTTCGGTACACCAGAAACATCCCCCACCGAAAGTTGCCAATTCCGATATCATTGTAATAAATTTAATTTTCAGTCATTTAACAATGTACAAGTGGTAAAGTTCTTCGGATTAAAAAGAATGTAATAGCAATTAATTTGTAAATTTACCATGTACTACAGTTTACATAAATTGAAACAGATAGCCGGTTTGAAAATTATCCCTTTAATTCTTCTTATAAGTTCGTATTCTTTATCCGTTGCACAAACTTCCGAGCCCAAGGTAATTTCACTGGACGACGCAGTAAATATGGCATTAAGTAATCATCCATCAGCTAAAAACGCCGAATTATTGCTGATGGCAGCCAAAACTGTAAAAACGGGGGGAGTATATCTTAATTCAACGGAAATAATCTGGGAAAAAGGACAAATTAATTCTCCTGTAAATGATAACACATTTAGCATATCTCAAAATCTGGGATCGCCCTTAACCCATATCAGGCAAAACCAAATCGCCAAAAGCCAGGTGGAGCTGGCTGAAACCTCTCAGAAAATTACTCAAAAACAGCTTGTTGCATCAGTGAAAGAAGCCTACTTCAGCTGGGTATTCCAATTTAGTTATAACGATTTATTAGAATATGAAACCATGCTTTATGATGATTTCCACAGAATTGCACAATTGCATTTTGAACAGGGAAATAATAATCTGATGGAAAAAACCATGGCTGAGTTGCGTGTTGCAGAATCGCAACGAAAACAAATTGTTGCAGAGGAACAACTTAAAATTGAAACCAATCGCCTCAACAGATTTATTTACTCCGAAGGACCGTATGCTCCTGTGCAAAAAGAACTGGAACTATATGGAATCCGTTTCCCTGAAAACATGGAAGACAAATTTTATCCCTTCACGTTTAAAGATTATTTCCAACAACAGGTACAGCAGAAAAATCTGGAACTCGGACTTGAAAAATCAAAATACTTTCCTGAATTCAGGGTTGGATATTTTCAGCAGGATATTGCTTCATTAAAAAATCTGAGAGGTTTTCAAGTCGGTGTTGTTTTTCCTATCTGGTTTTTCCCGCAGGCAGCCAGAGTGAAAGAGTCGAAATTAAAAAGAGACATAGCCCTGAACCAGGTAACCCTTCAAACCTATGAGCTTGAACAATCCATTGACGATTTGAAAATTAAACTCGATCAGGCTTTTATCAATATTATTTACTATCGGGAAAATGCCCTTAATCAAGCTGATTTACTTATTAATACAACCGCATTGAAATATCAGAATGGAGAAATTGAGTACATGGAATACCTGCAAAATATTTC
>JAAUTT010000671.1 GCA_012031335.1 Bacteroidales bacterium
AGTTGCTGGTTAGTTCATTATTGTAAATCTCTAAAAATATTATATTGGCAACAATATTAGATGTCCGCAATCTCCGCAAATGTTTCAACCTGCACATTCTCAACGAAAAAAAAATTGAAGCATTGCTCGATGTCAATTTCACCATGGAAGAAGGGGAAATAGTTGGTTTAACAGGCAAATCGGGATCAGGGAAGTCTACCCTTATGAAAACGATTTATCGGACATACCTGGCCAATTCGGGCGAAATTATCTATCTCTCTCCTGTTTTTGGCCCCATCGACCTGGTTAAGGCTGATGAACACCAGATATTGCAGCTCCGCCGAAAGGAAATAACATACTGTTCACAGTTTTTAAAAGTAATTCCGCGTGTTACAGCCATTGATGTGGTAGCCGATACCATTGTAAAAAAGAAGCCGACAGGCCTATGGCCCGCGTAATTGCTACCGATCTGATCCGTAAACTTGGCCTGCCAAAAGAACTGTGGGATGCGTTTCCGTCGACATTCAGCGGCGGGGAACAGCAACGAATCAACATTGCCAGGGCAATCATTGCAAAGCCACGCTTCCTTTTGGTGGATGAGCCAACCGCATCGCTTGATGCCAAAACCAAAGATATTGTAATAGACCTTATTTTGGAACTAAAAAAGAATGGCACTTCCGTGCTGCTGATCACGCACGACGAATATACACTGCACCGTTTGTCGGATAAGACCATCCATCTGCAACACGGTCAAATTCTTGAGCAAATCCTGGTATAAAGCAAAATAAAAAGCTATTCACGGATGAAGAATATAATAATCAACAATGCCCGTATTGCAACTCCTTCCGAACTTATCGAAAAAGGTGGCGTTGTAATCAAAAACGGGATAATAGCCCAGGTTTCCGGCACACCCATCCACGATAACCTACCGGGCTTTGAAAACATAGATGCCAAAGGTTTAATCCTGATGCCGGGAATTATCGACATCCATACCGATGCGATGGATTATGAAATAAATCCCCGAACATCGGCTGATTTTCCCATCGATGTTGCTTTCAGCGAACTCGAAAAAAAGTTGTGCGGAGCCGGCATCACAACAGTTTACCATTCCATTCACCTTGGCTACCGCGATGCGGAATTCAATCTGCGAAGCAAATATTCGCGGTTAGAGGTTTTCGAAAATGTTTATGCCGAAGCTCAGAAACATACCATGATCAACAACAAAATTCATCTTCGCTACGAAATAAGCGGGAATGAGGATTATGATCTCTGCTTTGAGCTTGTTGAAAAAGGGTATATCTCGCTTTTTTCGTTTATGGATCACACGCCAGGCCAGGGACAGTATCCGTTGGACAAATACCTGATAGCCGCAGCACGCCGTGGCATAACTGAACAGGAAGCTTTGGAAGAGCTGAAAAAGAAACAAGCAAGGCCGCGCATCAGCAAAGAACAAATAAGGACATTGGCAGAATTTTTAAAGGACAAAAACATTCCCATAGCCTCGCACGATGATGATTCGGTCGAAAAAGTAAACGAAAATCACCAGATGGGCATTTCGATCTGCGAATTTCCTATCAACATGGAAACAGCCCGCAGGGCAACCGAACTGAACCTTTCGGTGATTGGAGGTGCTTCCAATGTTTTACGGGGCGGGTCAACAGGCGGAAACCTCAATGCCCTTGATGCAATTGCCGAAGGGGTGATGGATACACTTTGCTCCGACTATTACCCTCCTGCTATTCTCCATAGCGTATTCAGGCTTTACCAACGGCAGGTTCTGCCGCTGAACCAGGCGGTAAACCTGGCCACGTTAAATGCAGCCCGTGCTGTTAACATCCATAAAAACACAGGCAGTATTGAAGTTGGAAAAGAAGCGGACATGATCCTGATCGACGATTCCAACCATTTTCCAACAGTGGTAAAAACAATAGTATCGGGCAATATTTCTTCCAAATTCACCCTGAAAACAAATCAGGTGGCAGAACTCAGCCAAATGCTCTAAACCAAGGAACCATGCACAATCTTATTATCAACAATGCAAGCATTGTAACCCCCGATGAGGTAATACACCACGGATCGTTGCTCGTGGAAAACGGGACGATATCCATTATTTCGCGCAAGCCTTTCAATAGCGAACTTTACCCCTTCGACTGTATCGAAGCCGGTGGTAAATATTTGCTTCCGGGAATTATCGACCTTCACACCGATGCCATCGAAGTGGAAATTTGCCCTAGGCCAGCTGCCGATTTTCCTATAGAAGTAGCTTTCCGTGAGCTCGAGAAACGAATGTGTGGCACCGGAATTACCACGGTATTCCACTCAATGCACCTTGGCTCTCGTGAATACGAAAAAGACTTCCGGAGCAAATACAGCCGTCAGGAAGTTTTGCCAAAATACACGAAGCCTGCCAGAAACGATCGCTCATCAACAATAAAATTCACCTGCGCTACGAAATAACAGGTCTGGAAGAATATGAGCTTTGTTTCGAACTGGTAAAAAATGGATATGTATCTTTCTTCTCCTTTATGGATCATACACCGCCCGAAGATTTGCTCCATGGCGAAAAATTTGAAAAATTCTGTATCCGCAAACGACTGTCGCACGAGCAAGCTATCCGCGAAATCACCGAGCGCATGCAGCGTCCCAAAATAACGAAACAGCAAATGCTGAACCTGATTAATTTCTTAAAGGAAAACCACATTCCTGTTGCTTCGCACGACGACCGCACCGCATCGGTTGTAGCGGAAAACCATAGCATGGGAATTACCATGGCCGAATTCCCCATTTCGGAAGAGGCAGCACAAAAAGCAACCGAACTCGGAATGGACAGGGTAGGCGGTGCTGCAAATGTGCTCAGAGGTGGTTCGAACCTTGGCAACATCAACGTACAAGATTCGGTATCCAAAGGACTTATTAATATTTTATGCTCCGATTATTACCCACCAGCCTTACTGCATAGTATCTTTATACTCTACCGAAATAATATCCTGCCACTGCACGAATCGGCCAGGCTTACCTCGCTCAATCCTGCCAGGGCTGCCCTTATCGACCATACAAAGGGCAGCATCGAAACAGGGAAAGATGCAGATTTGATACTTGTCGATTACAAAACCAATAAACCCGTTATCGAAAAAACGATTGTGGGTGGCAATATTTCGGGTGAATATTCACTTAAACCTGCGAAAATTTATGAATACTACAATTGAAAAGCCGATTTCAGATTATTCATTCCGCGATTATCTTGCAAAACAGCATTATGCACTCAGTTTTGGAAACATCGGGGAACAGGTTATGGCTCTACGTAAGTCGGACAAGTTTATTTTCAGCGGAAACGAATGGGTAATCAACCCATATCATGGTTTTGCGGTGGTTTCGATGGGTCAACAACAATTTCAACAACAAGAAAATCACACACCTTCTGAACGAAATCATTGGTTTCCTCGATCAGAAACTTAACAGGCAGCCAACTTATTATATGCTTCCCGAGCACAGCTTTCACCAAACAATTGCCAATACTTTATCGGATAAACGATATTTCGAAAACATTGTCGACAAAGGATTCTTGGATTCATTCCCCGAAAAGGTGGAAAATGCTTTTCAAAATGTGCGCTTAAGCTACCGTACAGAACTTTTACAAATGAGAATGACCGGCCTTAATGTGTTTGGAAGCTGTGTGGCGCTTTTAGGGGTGTTCGATAAGGAAGAAGATTATGATACCGTCATAAGCTTCAGAAAGCAGTTTTATGGCAATCCAGTAATGCAACAATCCGGCATTTGCTGGACACGCCCTTTTATTGGTCATATTACACTGGCATATCTTGGAAGAGAACTGAACCACACGGAACGGTTAATGCTCGAATCGGCTGTGAACGAGGTGAATGTTGCTTTCGATTTAAGTGAAGTTACTGTTT
>JAAUTT010000672.1 GCA_012031335.1 Bacteroidales bacterium
AAAGACGAATCGCCGGTAAGCTCAACCAGAACACCAATACTGTTGGCGAAAGCCATTTCCAGTTCCGACAACATTTGACGTGTCTTGAGAATTTCAACTCTGATTGAGTTCAGATCACTTTCCATTAAAATACCATTGCGTAAACCAGATGTAATTTTTTTCTCTTTTGAATCAAGATCTTCCAGGGTGTTTTTGTAAACATCGCGATTTATCTGCAGAAGCAAGGAATAAAAAAACACATTGCTTACCTGATCACTAATCTTATAAATATCTGTCTCATTTTGTTGAAGTTCCGCTTCTATACCAGCTTCAGTAAGTTTTTTCTGAGCCGACAGACTTCCACCATCGTATATCATCTGATTCACATCCAGATTCAATTTATATTGGTCCAGCGGGGTGCCCGATATATTTACACCGGGGATTGGTACGGAAATTTTTGTAGCTTCCGACTGATAAGTTGCCTGTGCATTCAGGCTTAATTGAGGAAGCCATGATACAGAAATATTATTAAGCTTTGCAAGTCTTGTTGCATCTATGGTCTGTTTATCCTTAGAAAAAGGATGGTATTTCTTTGCTTTATTGATGCATTCCGTAAAACTTACGGGCCCAAACTCCTGACTTTTTAATTTACTAAAGCCATTAAGATATATGACTAATAGAATTAAAAGCCCATATCTCCCAGGAGTAAATTTTTTAAAATTTTTACACAATTTCATATTCTGCTAATTTTTAATATCCTGATTATCTTTTAAAGAAATAGAATTGATAATAAATTTGGTTACAGCAACTTTTCTGCTTTCTAAAAAATCAGCGTATCGCTTTTTATCATTATCAAAGATGACTCCTTGAATTATTGGCCTTGCCACAACAGGAAAAATGCACAGAGCAATAATATTTACAATCAATTGTTCTGGTTCAATGGGGATAATATTTCCGTCATTAACCTCTTTCTTAATAGTTTCGGAAAATTTGGCAAATCCCTTATCTTTCATAACTCCAACAATAGTCCCAAACAATCCGGTTAAGCGTTCGGGATTACGGTTTAACTCATGAAGTACGAATGAGGGGATGTGCGGATTATCCAGGATCAATGTAAGATAACTGTGGACAAAAACTTCAATTTTATAAAAGATGGGAGCATCCGATTGCATCACTTCGAATATCCTGGGCATAAAGGATTTAAATACGCGTTCGAAAATGGCATCAAAAAGTTTCTCTTTTGTCCGGTAATAGTAATGAAGTAGAGCTTTATTAATCCCGGCTCTTTTGGCTATTTCCTGCATACGGGTACCATCGAATCCCTTTTCAATAAACTCCTCTTTAGCTGCATTAAAGATGGTTTCTTCGGTTGATTTTTCCTGTTCTGTCATTTTTGTGATTTTGATTGGACAAATATAATTAACCTTTTGGTTAAATCAAATTATTTAACCATTTAATTTAACTGTATGGTTAATTCTTTGAAATAAAAAAAGCAGGATTACTCCTGCTTTAAATTTTTTGTGTGTCTGAATTATTCAGCAACAGTAGTATCAGCAACGGTAGTGTCAACAACAGCAGTGTCAACCATAGCAGGAGCAACTTCTTCAACTGGAGCAGCTGTAGTATCAGCAGCTTCGCCGCTTCCGCTTTTGCAGCTTGATAATACTAATGAACCAAATAAAGCAACAACAACAAGTGATAAAAATACTTTTTTCATGTCTGTAAGGTTTTAATAATTTATTAATTGATATTTTAGTCGTTGCAAAAATAGTAAATGAATTGATTTTATCAAAACAAAAATGGAAATTACTTCCTAAATGAAAATTTATACCTTTATAAATATCATTATTATTAGATAAATAATAAAAAAACATTCCACTGCATGCAGCATTTTCAAATATCTAACGTCATTATTTCAGAAGCATGGATATAGAAGATAAAGGGTCGGTTATATCTAATTTGGTAAACAAGTGTTACAAAAACGATCAGAGGGCCCAATTACTCTTATATGAAATGTTTTCTTCAGCTATGTTTAATGTCAGTTTCCGGATTACTGGCGATAGATTTCAAGCTGAAGATATTATGCAGGAATCATTTTTGACGGTCTTTGAAAAATCAGAGAATGCCGGAATCCCAACCATTTTGGCTCCTGGCTTAAAAGAATTGTCGTAAACAGGTCGATTGATGAAGTAAGAAAGAAAAAAATCAGAATTGTACCACTAGATGAGACTTTACCAGTTGCTGCTGATGTGGAAGATTTTTTTGGAGAAGATGAAATTGAGCAGGCACGGCTTCTTGAGAATATCAAAAAAGGTATTTCTCTTTTACCAGACGGATATCGAATTGTATTGGTTCTTAAACTTATTGAAAATTACGAATACGCTGATATTTCAAAGGCACTTGGGTTGGCAGAGTCTTCTGTAAGATCTCAATTTGTGAGGGCAAAACAAAAACTTTTAGAAATTATTAGAAATTTCAAAAATACAGAGAATGAATAATTTGGAAGAATTCATTAACAGGAAAAAAAATTTCTCGATACCGAAGAACTTACTCCTGGTCATGAAACCAGATTTAATGAAAAGTTGCAATCAAGGTTACACAGGAAAGATCGTTTCTTAATTCGCTATGCAGTTAGCATTGCAGCTTCGGTAATCATTTTTGTTAGTTCTGCAATTTATGTTATTGTTACAAAATCGTATGGCTATCGTGGAGCTGTTGAAACAAGTCAGTCAGTTGAATTTTGTGAAACTGAGCAATATTATTCTGAACAGGCTGAAAAATCAATGGAAAAACTTAAGCAAGCCATTTCGGCTCAACCCGGCAATGTAACATCACAACTTATAGCAGAACTGGAAGAAATGGAAAAATCGTATCAGCAATTAAAGAATGATTTGAAAAATAACCCTGATGATATTCGTTTGATGAGCGCAATTGTACAATATCATCAATTGAGACTGGATTTCATTAATAACCTGACGGAGAGATTTACATTGTATTCAAACACAAAAATTAAGCAACATGAAAACAAAAATATTTAAAATACTTCTGCTCACCTCATTAAGTCTGGTGAGTATTAAAGCCTTAGCAATAAAAGAAGAATTCTCTAAGGTAATCAAGAAAGAATATCAGATTAATTCAAGAAGTGAACTTGAAATCAACAATAAATATGGTAACGTTCATATACAAAACTGGGAAGAAAACAGTTTTAAGATAGAAGTTAAAATAACTGTTGATGTTAAAGACAACAGCAGGCAGATGATCTGCTGGATATGTTAGGAGTGGAATTCTCGCAGGATGGAGACAGATATATTGCAACAACCAAGATATCAGACGATTTCAGCAAGGCCAGATCGTGGTTTGGGAGTAACAGCGGAAAAAGATTCTCCATTGATTATACCATTCATATGCCCAAATCCAATGCTCTTCAAATCAGAAATAAATATGGAAACATTTTTATCGATGAGATGAAAGGGTTTGTGGATATAGACCTTAAGTACGGTGATATGAATATAAACAAATTAACAAGAGGTGATGATAAGCCAATGAACCAGATTAGCATTGCCTATGGTAAAATTAGTCTGGTGGAATGTAACTGGCTGAAATTACAGGCATCATACTCCAAAATTGGTATTGAACGAAGCAAGGCTGTTATCCTGATCAGTAAATATTCGAAGGGTAATTTGGGTAAAATGAGTTCTTTGGTTGGTGAAAACAGTTATGACAACTATCAAATCGGGGATTTATCAAACCTGGTGATAACCGGAAAATATAGTAATTTCAGATTAACAGCATTGCCAAGAAAGCCGATATCAATGTAAATATACAGATGTAAAAGTGAATATTAATGCCTAAATCGTTCGAAAGCATTGATATAAATAACCAATACGGTAAGTCAATATCGGAATTGAGTC
>JAAUTT010000673.1 GCA_012031335.1 Bacteroidales bacterium
GTTTTATGCATTCCGGCTGAAGGAAAAGTTTTTGATTGGTTTGCTTAACATAGAATTCTTCCCATCCAAATTCAAGCTCAACACCCATGATATAAGGGTTTGCTATGCGGTAATAATTCCTGAGCCCGATAAAGGTGCGCATAGATTTTCCATCTTCATATAAACCCGGATCCTGTTCCTGCAAAAAATAAGGTCCGAAATCGAAATATAAATGTGTAAACCTTTGCTTGTTGGGACCTTTTTTTCTTCATGTAAACGCTTTCGTTCAAATCCTTTTCAAGTAAAATTTCCTGAGCCCCAAGCATGAAGAACATGGCAAGAAAAAAGGAACTGAAAATTAGTTTTTTTGTCATAATCAGAAATTCATTTCGGTAACAGTACCTTTATAATAAGCTCTGAGAACATACCCTTCGCCCAGGTTTTCCAGGGGTACTGAAACAACATCATTTTGTAAAACTCCCAAAACAGCATAATAATCGAGCACCCCATCCGGGTTTTGAATATGGTAATAAAGATAATTCATATATTTTTCACTGGCAGCCGATAAATCCGAAACTGTTATTGTTACAAAGTCATCGTCCTTTACAAAGCTTACTGCACCAGGGTCCTTCTTCTTTTTGCATTCGTTGAAAAAATAAGATGCCTGGGGAATTCCGTATCCATGGGCATAATCGAAATAAGGATATAAATGTCCCGACTGTTCCATCAGGCTAAAAATCTCCATACTGCTCTTCTCCCGGTTCATTTGCCAGACACATGCAGCAAATCCAGTAATCAGAGGTGTGGAGTAAGAAGTCCCATAACCTTTTTTCATGGAAGAGGAAGAGGCAATCATAGCTGATCCCGGAGCACAGATATTAGGTTTCAGCCTATAATCGGATGTAGGTCCGAATGAACTGAAATTAATATGATACCCGGTAAAAGGATCAACTCCACCAATCGACAAAACACTGTCGACATCTGCCGGAGCGCCCATTACTTCCCAGTTTTCGCGACCATCGTTTCCCATGGCATTAATTACCAGAATCCCTTTTCGGGCAGCTATGGAAGCAGCCTGAGATACTAAGGTACTCCTGCCGTTCATTTGCTTTACCGTGTATCTCTTATCAGTATATCCCAGAGAACTCGAAATGATATCCGCACCATTTTGGTCGGCCCATTCCATAGCAGCCATCCAGTATTCTTCTTCGACTTTAATTTCAGGTTTTATTTCGGTACGGGCAAGTAAAAATTCGGCACCTGTGGCTAATCCAACATTCTTATTCCCATATACACCCGTAATACACGAAAGTACAGAGGTTCCATGTGTCATGTAATCGTAGACAAACTCAGTTTTCTTTACAAAATCATATGTTTTTACAATCTGGTTATTTTGTCTGAGATGCTCAAAAACAGGACTATTATCCACACCGGGAAAACCACCGTCGAAAACAGCTATTCTTATTCCCTTCCCATTAATTCCACGCGAAATAAATTCACCACCCTGAAGACTTTGTATCTGAGCATCGAGTAACTCATTGTCAACAGCAACAGGAACTTCATTACCGGCTGGTTTTCCGGTAAAATATTGCATGGGCTGTATGTTCTTAACAATGGTAAACTTTCAATTTCTTTCAGCTTATTTTTACTGGCTGTAACCGCAACAGCATTGAGCCAGCGACTGCGGAAACCTGTTTTTACTCCCACCGATTCAATTGCTGCCACATAGGAATTATCAACGGGCCAGTCGGTTGAGTCAATAATATTTACCCTCATTGCCATTCGCCGTTGAAGAGCATGAATGTCGAGGTATTCTGCAGGATTGTTTCCCGGATTGGTTTTATGGTTGAAAAAAACCCCAGTATTTCTCCTGGGCAAAAACAGTGTTACTAATGACAAGAAAAATTCCAACTGTGAAAATCCAATTCCATCCCGGCCGTGTTGCAATCGTCATTTTAAATATTTAGATAATTTATAAATCTGAAGGCGTTAAATCTGATAGTAAACAAATTCCAGTGCTATTGGTTTACCACCCCCTGGATAGGTTGTCCACTACTGGCATTCGGACTGGCAATTTCGAGAAAATAACTGATAGTTGGCGCAACATCTGTCATATCAACCTTCTCAAAGATATTCCCCCTTTTGATCTTCCAACCGTACCAAACCAAGGGTACGTGGGTATCGTAGGAATACGAAGAATTATGAGAAGCCGATGTGCCATTTTTTTCTGACCAACCCGGATCCAGATTTATAATTACGTCGCCCGACCTTTTTTGGTTATATCCTTTTTGCATTTTCGCGAAAACGCCATCCGAAAAGTAGGCATTTTGAAGTGTCGAGGCTGTTACTGTATTACTTACACCGGTAAAACTGCAAAAAGAAAACATGGGTGACCTGTTTTTAATGCTGCACATCGCTCTGGCTGAGCTTTGACTCATCGATAAGATCGCGGTTCAGATAAATTTGCTGGGCATGATAATGTTTAACCCATTCGCCCTTGCCATAAATGGCATTAAGGTAACTTTTAAGAAGTGAAACTGAACTTGTCTGGCTAAAATAGCCAACCGGGATTTTTGTTGTAACAAGATATTCGGCATTTGCAGCAGCACCATGGTCGCTAGTTAAGAAAATGAGAACATTATGTTTCCCTATTTCGGTATCGATAAATGTTAGGAAATGAGCAATATCTTCGTCAAGTTTTAAAAAGGCATCCATCACCTCGATGGATGAGGTTCCGAAATTTTGGCCAATGCTTTCGGTTGCCGGAAAAGCTCAGCATCAGCAGATCGGTATTGTCATCCTTCCCCAATCCCTCGTTTACAATGGTATTTATGGCAAAGTCGGCTGTAAGAGAGTTACCAAAAGGAGTTGATTTCAGCAAACGATAATTAAACTTATCTTTATTTTTGGTACCACCCAGTTCATAGAGCGGATATGGAAAAGTGCGGCGTCCCATCAAACCCACTTCGTATGGGTTATCGTCGGTAAGACATTGTTTGTACTGATCGATAGGCATTTTGGTTTCCCAGCTCCGGGCCATATACATATCAGAAAATTTCTTGTTATTAAACTCGTTAACCCAAGCAGGAAGATCGTTCATATAATACGAACCTGTTACCCACCGGCCTGTTTCACCATCAAACCAATAGGCCGCATTTGGGGTATGTCCGCCGGCAATAACAGCCGGTTTCCCCTCAAGAGCTATTGAAATAACCTTCGACTGCATAAATGTCGAAAGACGAATTTCGTCTCCAATGGTGGTTGTAAGCATATTTCGGGGGGAAAGCCTACCTTCCTCATAACTTCCGCCTATTGTTTTTTCCCTTTCGTCTTCCACACAATTGATCACCTTATTTTTTAACGGAATATACCATTCATCGGCAATTATTCCATGATAGGAAGGCGAAGTTCCGGTAACAAGTGTTGCATAGTTAATACCGGTTTGTGTAAAAAAATGATTATAGTTTGCATTGCGGCAATTAGCGCCTTCATTTACAAGCCTTTTAAATCCATTCTCACCAAACTGATTCCAGAAACGGCCCAGGTAATCGTAACGCATCTGATCCACAACAATTCCAATAATGTGTTTGGGCTTTTCAGAAGGAATCTTCGAGGAATTCTGAGAGAAACTATTCGAAACTGACAGAATACAAAAAACGGACACTAACAGAACTCCGGTTAAATTAATCTTCATACAAAATATCGTTTTCATGCCTTAGTAACGGTACAACAGGGCTCTTTGGTATTTCACGCCGTAAAAGTATATTTTCTGTCCGAAAAGCAAAATAAAATTTAAAAAACAGGATATATTTTTTTTGAAATTTCCGATCCTCATATAAATACTACAATCCAATTAAAAACTGAAAACTAGTGTTTTAACAGAGGAAAATAGGTCCACTATTATATTT
>JAAUTT010000674.1 GCA_012031335.1 Bacteroidales bacterium
AATTTATTTCCCTGAGGTATAAAATAAAACAGAACCATCTGCTGAAAAGCCTTCAATTGAAGTTATAACATTGGTAACATTTGGTATTCTTTTTTATACGAAGGGTGGCCATTCCGGTGGAGTCGACCACAACTGAGGGATTCCAATACACCGAACGGGGCACATTAAGATCCTGAGGTTTTATTATCCACGAATCGTAAACAGGCACATAAAAACTCCCGGGGCTTTATAAAAAGGTTAAAATTCTTTCGGGCGAAGCTTCAATGGGTTCGTCTTTTATTTCTGTATTAATTTGTCCACCTTTCCGCATATGAATAATTAGTACTCCGTTCGCTCCCCTTACTCCGTACATGGTTGCATCCGATCCTTTTAATACCTCGACCCTGGCAACCTGATTAGGCGGGATCGATTTAAGATCGTTAAAGGAAATTGTCAGGTCATCCTGGAGAATCAAAGGATCGGTTCCTGATACTATAGATCCCGAATTTCTTATATTTATTCCATTATCGGAAACAGTTACACCCGAAACACGGCCTTTCATATAATCAATCATATTCGAATAGGTGTTTTTACTGTCAATTACAGCGGTATTTCCCTTTAACGCTATAGTGCTTCCACCAGAAGTATTTCTTCCAAACTCTCTTGTATTTTTTTTAATTACTTTTTCATCATAAGCTTCATTTAACGGAACCAAATATGCTTTTTCCGAAAGATTTACAGTATTCGGTTTTAACCTGGTGGTAACAATTTCATCTTTCCCCAAGCCTTCGCTGGGCGGATATAAAAGAGCCTGAAATTGTCCCGTAAGAATTTCTTTCCAAACAAATCTTCGCCAGCCATTCACCATCATAACATAGTCGAGATTCAGCGCTGCCTCGGGATTCGATTCATCGAAATATTCATAGGCATTTTCAACCCTTCCTTTAAGATCACTTGTGAGCAGTATATTGGAAAGAATATTTTCTCTCCAGCTAAATTTCTGATCCAGATTTTCAGATACAGAAAAGGATAGATTCCCGCCTGATGGTGATCCGTCGGCCTTTTTTAGGTTTATGGCATAAACGATATCATTACTGTTTTCTGTTTTATTGACTTCCATTTTAGTAAGGCTTGCAACCTCCTTAGGATGAATAAATACGAGTCGTTCACATGCCGGTTCGCCTTTTCCATTGAAGAGAGTAATCTGAGCAATTCCTGCAGGAAAGGACTTTTTCGGAATATTCAGATTTATGGGTTTGCCTTTGTAAACAGCCTTCGACATGTATTTTACTTCGCCCCTTGACTGACCCAGAATTATAATGTCGTTATCTTTTTCGTCAGCCTGATTGCCATTATTCGACTGAATATTTATTCTTATCTGATCTCCGGCATTTGCATTTACCATTAAGCTGTATCCATTGACAATGGGTACCGGCAACTCGAATTTTGCAGCCTCGTTGGTCCCAAAGGTAACTTTTGAATAATATTTCCTTCCAGCCTCAGGTGTGAATAAAAAGGATCCCATCCCAGCATGTTTGGCCTCAAAACGTGAAATTCTGTTTCCGGTGTCGTCATAAATTTCGCCTGTAACCGGAACACCTAACCCAAGTTTATTAGCAGCCTTAAAGGCAACGCGGCACTGAAGACCATATACAAGATTTCCTCCTTCGGGAAAAAACTGGATCACTTTATCGGATTCTGATTTATAATAGTCTTTTGTTTTGTTTTTTATTTCTGTCAACTCCCTTTGGGTAAGATATTTCTGAAAGCCAGGTGATACAATTTGAATGGTTTTGGAAAAGAAGTATGCCTCATCAAAATTTTTCATCCAGTTGCTATAGGCTACTAATAAATAATTTCCATCGGGCAGAGAATCGCTCAGGACTATGTCTCCTTTGGCATACCCATCAGTATTTCGAAGAATAATACTTTCACGGACAACATTATTGTGGTCCAGTAAGTCTACAAAAATTTCGTTACTTGTTTTTTCCTGATTTAAAGTTACCGCATTCACTAAAAATGCATTAAGCCAGATAGTTTCACCTGTAACGTAC
Source organism: Bacteroidales bacterium (assembly GCA_012031335.1). The sequence continues at coordinate 2,034 of JAAUTT010000674.1, forward strand.
TTATCTTTATCTGTTTTAACATAAACCTTTTGTAGATTACTTCTTTGGGTGAAAAGACCTATTTGACTTAAAATTTTTGTAATACGCGGATCCTCTGCGTTTTTAAATCCCCAAAAAATGACTGACGCTCCGACCAATATAAGCAACGTTGTACTCAACCATAAACTATTTTTGCGATTCATGTAATTAGGTTTTAATTGTAAATGTTTTTTAATGAGAGCCCTGATGATAAATGATATCTCCATCTTTAGTCAGCCCTTCAACTTCAAAAATATAATTCTCAATTTTAGATAACTTCCTAAATCCGATGGTTGCTTTTCCACTTGGTTAGTTTTTAATGTTGCTTTCCAGAAAGCAGTTTTTGGCACATTAAATTCAGATGTTAAATAACCGAATTTTTCGTATGGTGCAACATAAAACTCCTTTTTCTTCTGGTAACCCTGCATGCCAAAATCGAGTACGCCACGCTTCATAAATCTTCCCCTTTTTGAATAGAAAGCGATTACTCCGTTTGCTCCACGACTACCATAAATAGCAGCTTCCGGGCCTTTAAGAATTTCGATTACCGATATATCGAGCGGACTTAATGAATTAACAGCTCCCGCATCAATAGGAACACCATCAAGAAGATACAAGGGATCGGTTGGTAAATAAAAACTGCTGATTCCCCGGATCGTAATCTTATTACCTACCACATTTACTCCAGGAACCCTTCCCTGGAGATATTGAAATACATTTGAATAGGAAGCGGCTTCTTCGCCTACATAAATAACATCGTTAGGCGTACTGTGTATCTTAGGCACCATTATATCAGGCTCAGGTTTCCCCTTATAATTTCTTTTAAAGTCCATTCTTTCGCTCCTGACATTATGTTTTATCTTATCCTTGGGAAAGGTCTCGTTGCGCAACATGGCTATAGTTTGTGTTTTTACGCTTGGCACCACCGTATCGGTAAGTATAATCAGTACGCCTTTTCCTCCCGAGGGCTTAAAAGCTTCTATCTTAACGGTAATAGTATCTTCATAATCCAGATCCGGGAAATTAAACCGACCGGAATTGTCTGTTATGGTTTCATATTCATCATTAAATGAACTTAAAACAGTTAATCTAACCTTACTGTTATTAATCGGAATTCCAAAGAAATCGCGGGTGATAATACCACCGACTGCCAAACCCTCCGAAGGTTGATACTTTATAACAGGCAACCTGTTTGCAAGAAGATCGGTCCATACAAACCGACGCCAACCCTGCGTAAGCAGAAGCAGATCGAGGTGCAGGAGCGGGTGGCGGGGTCTTCAGCGAGGAAGGCGGCCCAGGGCTGGCGGCGACCCAGTCAGCGACGGTCTTCAGGTTCGCCTCCGCACGGGCGATCAGCCCATCGAGACCGCCCGCGCTCTCCGCCCAGCGCAGGCCGTCGAGCGCGTCCTCGACCGCCAACATGGAGGGGGTGTTGATGGTTTCGCCCTCGAAAATCCCCTCGGTGAGCTTGCCTCCTTTCGTCATGCGAAAGATTTTCGGCAGCGGCCAAGGGGGCGTATAGGTCTGAAGCCGCTCGACCGCGCGGGCGAGAGGGCGAGCATGCCGTGGGCCGCCTCGCCGCCCAGGACCTTCTGCCAGGACCAGGTAACGACGTCGAGCTTGTCCCAGGGCAGCCGCATGGCGAAGGCGGCCGAGGTGGCGTCGCAGATGCTAAGGCCGCCCGGTCGGCCGCGATCCAGTCGCCGTTGGGCACCCGGACACCGGAGGTGGTGCCGTTCCAGAGGAAACGAGATCCCGCGCCGGATCGGCAGGTGAGGTCGGTAGCTTGCGTAGCCCCTCGATCACCGCGCGTCCTTCAGCTTCAACTCTTT
>JAAUTT010000675.1 GCA_012031335.1 Bacteroidales bacterium
CAGCCTGACGGCACATATCAAATTACTGATTTTAACAGCTTTATTGCCAATCATATTCCGCTTAAGTACAACACTGAAGTGATAAATAGTGAAAATGATAAGACGGTGAAATATTACAGGACTATCTGGGAATTGAGACTCAGCCGGAAAAAGAAAATGCAGTAATTGAAAATAAGGAAGAAGAGATGCGGCTGGCAAAAGATATGTTTGAGCTGAACAGCGAGAAAGTAAAACCTTTTTTTGAAGAATTTGATTTTAATGACACTTTTGATCTGGTCGCATATCTGGAAGGTGTAGAAAAAGGGTAATTGGTAAATACTTAAAATTTTATGATTACAATATTTCGCATACGGCAGAAGCATTAAAAATCCCCCGTCAGACACTCCAGTATAAAATTAAAAAATATAGTTTATAATTTTTTATTTTTTTGCCGTTTCGGTTGTTTACTATATTGACATAATGTTCTATAATAAATATATTAAAATCAGTTTTTTCGGTTTAACTTATAAATCTTATTCAAACTTCTCAATACATTCCACTATTATAGTAAATGGAAGTAAAAAACGGATATACCTCATTAAGATAAACTTATACATTTCAATACTAAAACAAAAAGCAGGCGCAGAATGGATGATAAAAATTATAAGGATGAAATTTTGTCAAAGAACGGCAAGAAAAGTAAAGAACCCGAGTCGGAAATGACTTCAAACGGTAACGGTGATCATATCGGCAACACCATGAATAGCAGGACGAATAACCATGTCGGAAACAGCATTGGCTTCATCGGCCGTAATATCGCCAGGTGCAGAAACAACTTCAAGCGCTGCTTTTATTTTCTCTCTTATCTCGTCGTGTTTTCCCCACATTACCTTTGGCGGACCGGTTATTTCATATTTTTCGAGAAAGGGGAACAACAGGTATTCTTTTCTCAAGTAATGCTTGTCCACATCCATAAGTTCGTTAAAGCGGCCATGGAGCTTCATAAAAATCTCTTTTATTTTGCCGTCACTGCTTTCACGCAGCTCAACCAGCAACTGATCAATGGCTGCAATTACCTTTTCGAGCTCACGGTTTTCCTTTTTGAATGTATCCACAGGATGCCCGGGCGGAACATCTTTGGAACCGGTTTGATCAATGTGCCCTTCGAGTACCATGGAATGAATGTCGCAAAACTTCAATACTTCTTCCTCGGGTAAACCTTCGGCAATCAGCTCCTGTTCAACCTCAACAACTTCGTCGTAGGGGATATTCTTCAAAACCTCCACCAATCTTTTTCTGACAAGTTCGGGGGCTTCTCCCTGATGTAACTGCAAAATCATATGTTTGAGAAGTTCTTTTCGGCGTTGGGAATTGTTTATTATTTCGCTCATAGCAGATTTTAAGTGTGATTAATGTAAATAATAACAATCGACGGCAACAAATGCATTTATGTTACCTAAATTCGGGCCAGTGCCAGAAAAACAGCATGAATGGAAATGGTAAGAAACAGATATAGGAAACGTGCATTTTCGGGTTTAAGCTTCAGAAAACGGTATTTTATGGCATTGTCGCGGCAGGCCGGAAGACAATCGCCACAAAGGGTGCAGCCGAAACCGGGCTTTTTGTTTTTAACATCACTTATATTTAAAGCATCGTATTTACAGAATGTTGTGCACTTCATGCAGAGATTACAGCTACTGTCGATATACAAACGAAACGGATTAACTGGTTTCAGCAGGTTAACCACAGTGCCTACCGGACAATAAAGGGTGCAGTGGATCATTTTTTTATGCTTCACAGAGAAAATAGCCATAACCGCAATGCCGAGAATACCGAAAACTCCGGCTACCATGGCAGATATGGGGAGCGGAACATCAAACAATCTCAATAAAATAGTAACTGTAATAACCAGGAAAATGATCGTCGATTTAATTGCAAGCTTATTTTTAAGAGGTTTCCTGCTGGTTTTCCCAGCTGAAGCAAGGTTATCGAAAGCCCCGAAATAGCATAACTGGCTGCACCATGCCGGTCCGGTAAGTATCACTGTACTCAGAAACAAAATTGTCATCACCGAAATCTGCTCACGGTAAAGCGGTCCCGAAAGAATCATCACTGGAATTGGCAAATGGAGTTTTCCCGTCATCAGAAATTTTTCAACGCCAAGTAATCCGATAATCAGCTGACTGAAAAAGACAATTGAAAAGATGGTCCATGTGAGCCGCCGCCAGCGGGGTACATTAACCGGATTCTGCATCTTATAAGCCACAATGGCTCCATAAATGGCAATTACGCATATCTCCAACCAGCCCCATCCGGGAAAAAATCTTTCCAAAAGCAGCAGGGGATTGTGTTGCAATTTGATCTGTACCATGCTGAGTAAAAAAAATATACAGACAAACACGGCAACGGGCAAGCGGAGTGGCCAAGGAGATTTTTTTATCGTATATCACCGGGCTCAGTTTTTGCAAAATAGATTTAACATCGGTGAATTTGCGGGCAAGTGATTGTATGGTTTCGCCCGATACCAGCTTATTGATGGCTTCCCGTATGGGTGCATACTGACTGGTGCAGTGGACAGGGATTACTATTATCGCAAAATTTCAGACCAAATCCGCAACCATCGAATGTTTTACTTCCTTCGGTGGTGGTGATTAACTCTTTGAGAGAAAGTTCAGGCTTATCAGGCTCAAAGTAGAATCCCCCACCCTTTCCTTTCAGCGATGATACAAATCCATGCCTTACCAGCCTTTGTAAAATTTTAGCGGTATAAAATACGGGAGCTTCAATTTCGCGCGCTATTTCGGCAATACCTGGTCGCTGACCCTCCAGATTGCGGGTTTGGATATACACTAACCCACGTAAAGCATATTCTGTTTCCTTATTAAACATGGTTTCGAAATTATAAGGCGAAGATAAATAATTATCGTAAATACTAAAAGACCTTTTTGTCTTTTATTAAATAATTTCATACTTTTGACTCCGAAAATATTAAATATACGATTATGTTATCAGAAACCATCAGGAAAGAATTAACAGTAGGCGAAATAGTTACCGCCGATTTCAGAGCAGCTGCAATCTTCAGAAATGCCGGAATTGATTTTTGCTGCGGAGGGAAAAAAAGTCTTGAGCAGGTTTGTCTGGAAAAGACACTGGAGACATCCATGCTTATCGAGCAGCTTAAAAACCTGGAGCAGTTGGAAGAACGGACCTATAATTTTAATGAATGGTCGCTAGACTTTTTGTGCGATTACATTGTTAACACCCACCATAAAATATGTGATTAAAACGCTACCCGACCTTGTATTTTACACACAAAAGATTGCCCAGGTGCATGGAGCCAACCATCCCGAACTAAATGAGGCCGCCTCCCTGATTATTCAGGTAGACCATGAACTCAGGCAGCATCTTAAAAATGAAGAAGAAGTGCTTTTCCCTGCCATCAAAAAACTGGCAGAGTTTAACCTTCAGGAAGACAGGCAAACCATCAATACCGAGATCACCCGAATGATTGGTGAACATGACTTTGCAGGCGGCACGATGGACTATATTCATACTATTACCTCGGGGTATAAACTTCCAGACGATGCATGTCAGACTTATAAAGTTGCGTTCCGCCTGCTGGAACAATTCGAAGACGACCTGCATATTCACGTTCATCTGGAGAATAATATACTTTACCCTAAAGCCTTAAAACTCTGATAATGAAAACTGCCACGCAAAATCTGGAGGATGATCATGCATTTATCCTCCAGCTTACCGATGTAATGGAGTTGATGGTTAACCAGCAGACAAAAAGTATTCAGGATATAGAAACAGTTTTATCTCTGATCAGGAATTATGCCGATGGGTTTCATCATGCCAAAGAAGAGAACCTTTTATTTCCATTAATGACTCAAAAGGG
>JAAUTT010000676.1 GCA_012031335.1 Bacteroidales bacterium
GAAAAAACTAATTTTAGCCACATTTTTCTTATTTATCCTTGTTAATATTGGCTATTCTCAGGTAACCACCTCTTCCATCCGTGGGATTGTGCTCGATGAAAAGAATGAGCCACTAGCCGGAGCAACCATTATTGCTGTTCATGTTCCATCGGGAACAAAGTATGCTAACATCTGCGATCTCGACGGACGGTTTAACGTCAGTAATATGCGTATCGGAGGTCCTTATGAGGTAACTGTATCTCTTATAAGCTATGCCTCGAAAACATATAATGATATAAACCTGAGTCTTGGGAATGTTGCAGAGTTCAACATCACTTTAACTCCGTCTTCAACCGAATTAAAGGAAGTTGTTGTTACGGCAGGGCGAAATGATGTTATAAACAAGGACCGTACAGGTGCCGCCATAAACATTTCGAACGAAGCGGTAGCTGCTATACCTTCCATTTCCAGAGGGTTAAAAGATTTTACCAAAATAAGTCCATTGGCAAACACCAGTGGTAGCGGTACTTCTTTTGCAGGAAGCAATAACCGGTATAATCAGTTCTCGATTGATGGTTTGGTAAACAACGATGTATTTGGACTGGCAGCCTCGGGTACAAACGGTGGTCAAACAGGTATTGAGCCCATTAGTTTGGATGCCATTGAAGAATTTCAGATAAACATAGCTCCCTACGATGTACGCCAGGGTGGCTTTACTGGTGGTGGTATTAACGCCGTTACCAAAAGTGGATCGAACACCTTGCATGGCTCGGCTTATTATTATGGAAACAACCAGAATTTTGTCAGTCAGTATAATCCGGTTACTGAAACAGGAAACAGTAAATATGCCAAATACAAAGACTACCAGGGAGGATTTACCCTTGGCGGACCAATATTAAAGAATAAGGTATTCTTTTTTGTAAATGGCGAAATGACACGCAAAAGAACGCCACTTTCATATGCCCCCGGGTCCACCAGTTCAAATATTACAATGGATGAAGTAAACCGTGTACTTGCAGTATTAAACAGAATAGCTCCTAATTACGATCCGGGAAGTTACGACGACATTGCATCCGAAACCAACAGCAATAAAATTTCTTGCTAAAATAAACTGGAATATTAACGACAAGCATAAACTTACACTTCGTCACAGCTATACGTTTGGCGAAAATATCGATATTAGCAGAGGACAGAATGCCCTTCGGTTTTATAATCATGGTGTTTACTTTCCCAGCACCACCAATTCTACAGGTTTAGAGCTAAACAGTATTTTCAACACCAAAATGGCGAACAGGTTATTGGTAGGATATACAAGAGTAAGGGATGACCGTGACCCACTTGGGAATCCGTTTTCTACTATCCTGATTAATCTTGACGGAGGTAAAACTATTACCGTTGGAAATGAAAACTCATCGGTAGCCAATCAACTCGATCAGGATATAATCTCCTTTGATAATGATTTCAACCTGTATCTTGGCCGGCATACCCTTACTTTCGGAACGCACAACGAAATGTATAGATTCTATAACTTATTCGTTCAGAATATTTATGGAAACTATGCCTATAAAACCCTTGCCAATTTCGAATCTATTGGTACTGCTTCCGAAGTGGCTCCAACTTTTTACGGAATCGGATACTCCTTTGCCAACGACGACAATCCTTCCCAAAGTAAGGGTGCAGCTGAATTTACAGCTTTTCAGCTTGGACTTTATGCACAGGATGAATTTCAGCTCACGAAAAACCTTCAGGTAACAGCGGGTTTACGTGTGGATATTCCAATTTTCCCTGATAAACCTGAATCAAATGCTGATTTCAATACCGCCTATGCTTCACAGGAAGTATCCACCGGAACAGTTCCTGAAAGCAAACTATTATGGTCGCCCCGTATTGGATTTAACTGGGATGTTTTTAACAATAAGTCGTTACAGGTTCGCGGCGGAACAGGATTATTTACAGGCCGCGTTCCGTTTGTATGGGTGTCGAACCAATTCTCGAATAACGGACAGCTTAATGGTGCATATAGTGTAGGAGGCTCTTCATCCAGTTCAAACCCAATCCCTCCCATTGGGCCTAATAGTGTAGTCCTTAAATTCACAGCCGATCCATATGGTCAACCGCTTGCAGAAAATCTTGGTCAAAAAGCAGGCCGTGGCGCCATCAATGTTATCGATAAGAACTTCAAATTTCCTCAGGTTTTACGCTCGAACATTGCCATTGATAAAACGCTGCCCTTTGGCATAGTAGCCACCATCGAAGGTATTTTCAGCAAGACATTAAACAATATCAACTTTACCAACTTAAACCGACAGGCAGATCCTAATTTTGTATTTAGCGGTCCTGACCAACGTCCACGTTACACCTCAGGCAGCAGCGACCCAACTAACAGGTCGTATGTAAATTCGGCCAGAATAAACAGCAGTTACGAAGAAATTGTAAAACTCAACAATACCAACGATGGATATGCCTACAATTTCGTATTTCAGCTTCAGAGAGCATTTAAACAAGGGTTTCAGGCTTCTGCAGCATATACCTTTGGCGAATCTATGGATTTAAACTCCGGAACCTCAAGTGTTGCTTATTCCAACTGGCGATATGTAAACAATGTTCATGGTTTGAACGATCTTCGTTTATCAACATCCAATTTCAGCACCCGTTCACGCATTATTGGTTTTGTATCCTACAGAAAGGATTATTTGGGTAGCCATATGTCCTCGCACATTTCCTTGTTTTACAGCGGGCAGTCGGGACAACCTCTTTCCTATATTTACGATGGGGATCTGAACAACGATGGTACTTCGAACGACCTGATATACGTTCCGAGATCGGCAAATGAGATCAACCTTACAGCCTTCACCAAAACTGTAGATGGAAACTCAGTAACAGTAACACCACAGGAACAATGGGAGCAGCTAAATGCCTTTATCGAAAACGATAAATATCTGAAAAACCGCCGTGGTGAATATGCTCACCGTAATGCAGCCAACTCCATTCCTTTTCAGCATCAGTTCGACCTGCGTCTGCAACAGGAATTCAACCTTAAAACAGGCACTGTCGATAATAAACTTCAGATTACGTTCGATATTATCAATGTTGGAAACCTGATTAACAAAGACTGGGGACGTCAGTATTATGCATCGAATCAACAGATCAGCCTGATCAGATTTGTTGGTTTATACGATTCCGATCCTTCGGCCAATGTAAACTATTCTGAGAACAAACCTATGTTCAACTATAACGGTAACGGCTTAACCAATGGAAAGCCATATAGTACTTCCGACCTTGGTTCGCGTTGGAGAGCTCAGATTGGTGTCAGATACATTTTCTAAACCATAAACCGGCCTTAAAGGCTATGAATGACTTTTTTTTGACAGAAAGACTGGGTGTAAAAGGACATTCAGTCTTTCTTTATTTTAATAATTTACTAAAAACCAAAATATGCGGTTTAAACTTACTTTATTTCTGACTGCGGTTCTTTTTAATCTTGCAATAGCCCAGGAACGCTATGTGGTAATGGTTTCCCTGGATGGTTTCCGTTGGGATTATCCCAATTTGTATAATACACCAAACCTCGATAAAATTGCGAAAAAAGGAGTAAAGGCCCATTCGTTAATCCCATCATTCCCTTCCGTTACTTTTCCGAATCACTACACAATTGCTACCGGTTTATATCCTGATCATCACGGATTGGTGGCTAATAGTTTTTACGATTCCACATTACGGTTGTCGTATGCAATTAATAACCGACAAATGGTTGAGGACAAGCGTTTTTACAGCGGTGAACCAATCTGGAACACCGCAGGCAAGCAGGGGATGAAAACAGCTTCCTTTTTTTGGGTTGGTAGTGAAGCCCCGGTTAATGATATGCAACCAACCTATTGGAAAAAATATGATGGAAAAGTGC
>JAAUTT010000677.1 GCA_012031335.1 Bacteroidales bacterium
AGCGACGGGATGGTTGTGGGACGGGCTGGAACACTCTTGCTTTGTGGGCTGGCATATTCTATTTTATCAAGTTATCCTTATCACTGGCTTGTCATCTGTCCCGCTTGTGCCTAACGGTTGGCGGTATAAAATCGTTGGGGATTGCGGGCTACTATCTTGTCCAGTTACACCAAACTTGATGCGGGGCAGAATGCTTGAATAACCACTTAAACCCCAATGTTTTATACCGCATGTTAGCACACGTAATTTTATTTCTTGTTTTGTTTTTCCAAAAATACTAAATTAACCTTGTCAGACAAACGCTCTTGTTTAAATTCTTTATATCCAAGTTTTTTGTACAAATACAAATTCTTCAAGCTCTTATCACCTGTAAATAGTTCAAATCTTTCACTATTTGGAAATATATCTTCAATTGCGCTCATTAACTTTTGTCCTATTCCCTTATTTTGACAATCTTGATGCACAATCAAACGACCTATGTAACAAGTTGATTTATCTTCATATGCACGAACTGATGCAATTATCTGTCCTTTTATAGTGCCTTTTAGAAATATAGAACTATCAAAATCTTGTTTTATCGAAATCAAATCCTGTGTCAATGGTGGAATACTGAAATCATCAACTAATTTTGCTTCGGATATATAACAATCCTTTTGTAATTCAAGTATATTAGGCAAATCTACTGTATCTGCAGGCAGTATCTGTAATTCACTACAAATTATCACTTCTACATCTGATATTGGAACGTGTGTACGTTCTGATACTTGTTGAACTGTCAATCCTTGTTTATAAAATCTTAATACAAATTTGTCAATGCTCTCTCCTACTTCAATTAAGTGATTATCTGGATCAAAAAATCTAATTGTTCGTTGTCCCCAAATCTCCTCTGTTATTTCGTGTATGAATTTAACATTGTTATTTTTTAAATCATTGAAAACCTTATCAATATCTTCAGTTTCAAAACACAATTCAAAACGATTTACTGATTTGTCGTGTGTTTTATCCAATCCTAAGCGACTTGGAATTATGTGATTATCTCTTATCTGCCAAATCGCAATACCTGATTTAAAACTAATGTTAGTTCCGAAATCAAAATTTATTTGTTGTCTAAGTATATTCGTATAGAATTGTTTCGATATCTCAATATCCTTAACAAACAGTACATTTAATAAATTTTTCAAGTTCATTTTGCTGATAATATGAATGTTGCTGAGTTTTTGGTTTTATGTGTGCTAACGGCCGCGGCTATGCCCAGTAAGGGATTACGGGCTTCATCACTATCAACCTACACTAAACTTAATGCGAGGTAGAACGCTTAAATACCCTCTGAAACCCTTATTGGGTATAGCCGCTGTTGTGTGTAGTGCATTTATTTTTGTTCTTCAAATTTAATATTTTATTGCTAATTCCATGTAGGTTGTCATTGAATTGTATCGTTTCCATTTATTCTGACTGCCAAACTTATAAAAATGTACATGCGTTGTTGGCATTATTATGGGTAATGACAATAAATCACCTTTTTGAGATTTTGAAATCCATTCGACCGATACAACTATATCATCACTTACAACAAGGCTATAAGGAGTTAAATCAACATCAAACCATCCAGTTTTCTTATTAAAAATATCAATGAACACATTGCTATTCATTATATTCTCATCAGGTTTGAAACTCTTCATTGAATAGATGTTTAATCTAAACTTAACGGTATCAAAATTGTTTTGGTCTAAGAAAAACCGAAAGGTCTTTAACTGTGTGTTCTTATTTCGTATCGCAAACTTTCTTCCAATTTCAGAGCCTAAGTTTTGATTTGGTATTTCCGATATTGAAAAGTTTACAAACATATTCAGCAATGACTTACTATGAGAACCTAATACTTCAGTCTTCTGCCGATTTTGACTAATCACAACTTCGTTTAAATGCTCTATCTTCTCGTTTAAAGTTACAGAAAACTGGTCATTCTCTTTTTTGTGTTCAAATATATCAGAAAGCGAGATAGTCTTCGGAAAATATCCAATCATTGAAAACCGCAATGAATCATTATTTACCAACAATTTTTTGTTTACAATTAAATTAAAGAAACCTACTTTATTTGAAACTGTTCCTATTGGTTTGTCTATTATTCCAATACTAACAAATTCAATAGGCTGCCTCACTGTGTCAGTTACTATCCCTTTTATAGTAATCGATTGACTATAACCACAAAATTGGATAAATAAAAATGGAAATATTATAAAACGATATGCCATAGCTATATTAATAAAATGTGAAATACAAACATTGTCAATATTAAGTAATCGTTTCGCTTAAAAAGCGAAACGATTACTTAAACTTTCAAAAACCTCATGACTGAATGGTTTTGCATTCATCAGTTTTGTTGTCAAACAACTTTGGCAATCTTTTTTTCTTCGCAATTACAAAAATCCCAATTGCATAAAAAGCAATATTGAATATGCTTATTGAGAATACACCTATCGAAAAAATACCTAAAGTGAAAATTCCAATTGAAAAAATTCCTGTTGAGAATATCCCCATTGAAAATTTGCCTGACGCAAAAATACCCATTGCATAATCTCCTGCCGAAAAATAATTGCGACAATATGTTCCTGCACTAAACAAATTGCCAAATTTGGCATTAAGAACTAATCCGACAATTAGAAGAACCAATGCTGTAAATAAAATCCAATACTTTTTCATTTTCTTATTTGTTTTAAAGTTTATAAATAATTACAATCACGTGATTTGACTGCAATATTATATCAGCATTCATTGACTTTAAAACATTTGGGATATATAACAATGTTTTGTGATAAAACACAAGGCTCTGGGACAAATCGCTATTATTGGGGATAATTGGTTAAAGTTTTAAGCCTTTTAAATCCTTTGAATAATTGCGTGAAACCGGAATTTCAATATCCTTTTTTTAAGGCTTAATTTAAGCCCTTGAGAATTGCCTGTAACCTTATCTATTTGATTTATATTAACAATAAATGCACGGTGGCACTTTATTAGTGAAGGAAAATCAACAAGTTGCAATTCAAGTCGTTTCAGTGAACTGCGCAATAAAACGTTTTTTAGTTCACTGTCAATGAAATAATATATTTGAACATAATTTCCGACAGCCTCAATATATAAAAGGTTTGATAATTGTATTTCAAACATATCTTTATCATTATCTGCAAACATACAAACTGTTTGCTCTTTTTCTATATTGCCTTTTATTGACTCTATTTTTAAATTAAACTCGCTTGCTTGCTTTAGGTTATATGCCAACTTAATGTTTTGATTTATAATTGTAATAATCACAATTGGGATAATACCAATAACCAAAGTAAAAAAATTGAAAAATAAAGAATCCCTTAAATCCCCAAAACATTGAAAACAAATACGAAGTGTATAAATAATTACCGATGCCAATTGTAAAAAGAATCCAAAAGAGCCAAAGAATTTGCTTTAAAACAGTCCACTTTTTTCCATCAAACCATTTTTTAAATAAATATGGAATCACAAACAAATTCACAAACGAAATAACAAATCCGACAATACCATATCCAGCGATTACAAGGAATTTATAAGCAGAATGGAATTCAGTCAACCCAATTGGCTGAAAAATCCCTATAAAAACTGTAATGAAACAGCTAACAAAAATAATTACCCTCCATTTGTTAATAAAATATGGATAAGGTTGGCGAAGAAAATCTTTAATCATCTGTATTGTTAATATCTATAATTGTCCAATAAGCTCACAATGATAGCACTACCGTTTTTTGCATTACACACAACGGATTGCGTGTATGAGTAGAACGGGATTTTGGAAACCTGCCTGCTCGGCATGCACAACCGTTTGCCTGTTTTACCACTTTATGGGTTTGGTAGAAT
>JAAUTT010000678.1 GCA_012031335.1 Bacteroidales bacterium
TGGTGATTAGCCTTCGGTGTATCATATTCTTTCGAAGGAAAAAGATGAACAGTTATTTGGAACAAGATATAAAATTTCTTCCGGGTGTTGGCCCGAAACGTGCGGAATTATTCAACAAAGAACTGAATATTCGGACGGTTGAAGATTTATTGCTTTTTTTCCATATAAATATATCGACCGATCCAAATTTTACACAATAAGCGAAGTGGATCCCAATCTGCCATATATTCAAATCAGAGGTAAGATTACACGCTTTGCACGCGAAGGTCAGAAACCTAAAGAAAGACTTATTGCTAAGTTCACCGACGGAACAGGTGTGATGGATTTGGTTTTTTTAAAGGATTAAAGTATATACTCGATAATTTCGGAATAGGAAAAGAGTACATAATACTTGGAAAGCCTAATCTTTTTAACGGAAGTATTAATATTGTCCACCCCGAGATAGAATCGGTAGAAAAAATGGAGGGCCAGATAAATGCTTCATTACAGCCATTTTACAACACAACCGAAAAACTCAAAAGCAATTATATAACCTCCCGGACAATACAAAAATTTCAGAATAACCTTTGGAAAGACCTCAAACAACCCATTTCCGAAACATTACCCCATTACCTGTTGCTCAGGCACCGATTGACAGGCCGACACGAGGCGCTTTTTAATATTCATTTTCCCCAGTCGAACGATGCTTTAAAGAATGCCCAATTCAGATTAAAATTCGAGGAGCTTTTCCTTATTCAGCTAGATTTACTGAAACAGAAATACAACCGCTACCAAAAGCTCGACGGTTTAGTTTTCAGTAAAGTTGGGGAAACCTTCAATACATTCTACAATAAACATCTTCCGTTTGAACTTACCAATGCTCAAAAGCGTGTAATTAAAGAAATCAGGAAAGATCTGGGATCGGGAAAACAAATGAACCGACTGGTGCAGGGAGATGTGGGAAGCGGTAAAACACTTGTTGCCCTTATGACCATGCTTATTGCCATCGACAATGGTTATCAGACATGTATGATGGCCCCAACAGAGATTCTGGCAAATCAGCATTTTAACAGTATCAAAAAGATGCTTGGGGATATGCATATATCGGTAGAACTGCTTACCGGGTCTACTCCAAAAAAGAAACGAACAAAAATAAGTGAGGAACTGAATAATGGCAACCTTAACATCCTTATAGGCACTCATGCCTTGATTGAAGATACTGTTCAGTTTAGTAATCTCGGCTTTGTAATTATTGATGAGCAGCATCGTTTCGGTGTTGCACAACGGGCGAAGTTATGGGGCAAAAACCAGCAAACACCTCATGTACTGGTTATGACAGCCACCCCCATACCCCGCACACTGGCTATGACCCTTTATGGCGATCTTGATATTTCGGCTATAGATGAACTTCCTCCAGGCCGGAAACCTATAAAAACAATTCATTATTACGATACAAAGAGACTGGTGATGTTTGGGTTTTTAAGACAACAAATTGAACTGGGACGTCAAATCTATATTGTTTACCCATTAATCAAAGAATCCGAAAAGTTTGATTATAAAGATCTTGAAGATGGTTATAATGCAATTAGTCAGGCGTTTCCCCCTCCCCGATATGTAATCAGTGTTGTTCATGGCAAAATGAAAGCCAATGAGAAAGAGTATTCCATGCGACTTTTTAAAGAAGGAAAAACTCAAATAATGGTTGCTACCACCGTAATAGAAGTAGGTGTAGATGTTCCCAATGCCTCAGTAATGGTGATTGAAAGTGCCGAACGATTCGGATTATCGCAGTTGCATCAACTCAGAGGACGTGTTGGACGTGGAGCAGAACAGAGCTACTGCATACTGATGAGTTCCTATAAATTATCGGAAGATGCTAAAAAACGCCTGGAAGCTATGGTAAGCAGCAGCGATGGATTTGAGATTGCCGAACTCGATTTAAAACTCAGAGGACCAGGCGATCTGGAAGGAACCCAGCAAAGCGGACTTGCTTTTGATCTTAAAATTGCTAATCTTGCTAAAGACGGACAAATTTTGCAATTTGCACGCGATTCGGCCATTGAAGTTCTGGAAAACGATCCCTTACTTTTAAGACCTGAGAACCAGATATTGATTCAAGCACTTAATCAAACAAAAAACAAAGAAATAAACTGGGGACAGATAAGCTGAAAAAATCTAAGTAACTATGAAATCGGGAAATACGGCATTAATTACGGGAGCATCAGGCGGAATTGGTTACGAGCTGGCGAAAATTGCTGCTTCCAAAGGCATGAATTTGGTTTTGGTTGCACGCAGTAAGGAAAAACTCGACCAATTCAGGAAAGAGTTGAAAGAAAAGTATCAGATAAAAGTATGGATTTTTGTACACGACTTGTCAAATCCAGATACGTTACCAGAACTTATTGAAGAAATTGATAACCTGGGCCTCGAAATCAATATTCTCATAAATAATGCAGGTATCGGAGATTACGGAAATTACCTGGAAACAAGCCCTGGTAAGGAGCTACAAATGATTAACCTGAATGTTTATGCTTTAACCTATTTAACCAAAGTTTTTTATCGCAGGATGGTTCATGCAGGCAATGGACGCATCATGAATCTGTCCTCAGTAGCAGCTTTTATGCCAGGACCTTATATGTCGGTATATTATGCTACCAAAGCCTTTGTGCAATCCTTTACAGAGGCTTTATCCGCCGAAGCAAAAGGCACCGGAGTTACATTAACAGCTTTGTGCCCCGGCCCTACCGAATCGAATTTTTTCACCAATTCTTCTGTAACTGATTATACTGCAGTTAAAAAGCTTATGGCAATGCCAAAACCCGAGGTGGTGGCGCAATATGGATTCCGGGCAATGATGAAAGGAAAAACTATTGCTATCCATGGCATAAGAAACAAGGCTACCATTTTCCTCATTAATATCATACCAAGGAAAACAGTAGCCCTTTTATTGAAATGGTATCAGGCTAACTGGAAAAATTAACCTGCGCTCTCGAGTATTTTGAATTTCATTTTACGGGCCGCAACAGTAGCACCTATAATTCCCGCTTCGTTTAATAATTCAGCTGGTACAACTTTTACAGGAACTGTAAACGGCATTTTTTTAACATCCAGCTTTTTTGATAATCCACCGCCAATAATAATTAGATCGGGCCAGAACAGTGAATGCATATATTTAAGATATTCATCTATACGATTCATCCAAACATCCCAGTCAAGATTCAGGTCTTTACGGGCAGCATCCGACATATATTTCTCAGCTTCCTGTCCATTAGGCATAATTACATGCCCCATTTCGCAATTGGCAAGCAACTTCCCCCTTGTAAACATTACAACTCCTACCCCGGTTCCAATTGTTAGAAGTAATACCAAACCTTTTTGATCCTTTCCGGCGCCAAACTTCATTTCTGCAAAGCCGGCAGCATCAGCATCGTTCAGAATATAAAACGGACAACCCGTCTTTTTCTGAAGGTATTCTTCAGCATTCAGATCGATCCAGGAATGATCGATATTGGCAGCAGTTTTTAGTTACTCCGTTGAGTACAACTCCTGGGTATCCTGCTACCTAATAGGGCCATCCCATTTAAAATGATCGGCTATTTCACGTATTACTTCCGCAACACTGGCAGGAGTTGCCGGCACCGGTGTAGGGATGCGAAAACGATCGGTTTTAAGCTCACCGGTTTTAGTATTCACAATGGCTCCCTTAATACCTGAACCACCAATATCAATACCTAAAATTTTCTTGTAATTCATTTTAACCTCAGATTGAATTAATCGTATATACCGTTAATATAAAGTGCAATTTTAAGAGGAATTCTTGCTGTAATAGTTTTAAAAACCTAAATATAAAACAATTTAAAACCTAATTCTATCTGTTAACAGAAATTTAATATTGGGT
>JAAUTT010000679.1 GCA_012031335.1 Bacteroidales bacterium
TGCCACTGATCCTCTGTTAACGCATAAGCATGTTTGAGCAATGACAGGAATATCCTTATTAAATGATTTAATAAGGCGGGTAGCGTCGTATCCGTTCATTACCGGCATAAGAATATCCATCAGAACCATATCGACTTTCGGATTGTTGATACAGTAATCCACCGCTTTCTTACCATTTTCAACCCTTACCACCATGGCTCCGGTTGGCTCAAGTAATTCACGTATATACATATAATTCAGTTCGATATCTTCAGCTACCAGGATAATTTTATCCGGCCAGCGATACTCCTCATCGGCGACTTTGACCTTTTTTTGATATTCGTTTATATCCATGACAATCCGGTTAGTATTTTTTCCAGTAACATTTCATTATATAACAAAGCAGTTCGGGAAAGTTGAACACAAAAGGTACAATTTTTTATTTTGAAATCAAAGTGTAACCTTCCAAAAGTCATAAAGCCGACTCGTTTAAATAATTTATTTTTGAAAAAAATATCTGCCATGATCAATAGCCAGTTAATTGAACCCAGAAGTATTGTTGTTATCGGAGGTTCAAATAATACTCAAAAACCGGGAGGAAAAACACTTAAAAATATTGTGGATGGCGGTTACACCGGTAAATTGTATATAGTAAATCCTAAAGAAGAAATTGTACAAGGTATTCATTGCTATAAATCGGTAGAAGAGATCCCGGAGGTGGAACTGGCTATACTTTCGATTCCGGCAAAAAGTTGTCCTGAGGCTGTGGAAATACTTGCCAACCAAAAAAATACCAAAGCTTTTATTATTGTGTCGGCTGGTTTTAGTGAGGAAAGTGCTGAAGGAGCTTTACTCGAAAATGAAATTACTGGCATTATTAACAAAACAGGTGGATGTCTGATAGGGCCCAATTGCATTGGAGTCCTGACACCTGTTCACCATAGTTTATTTACTTCTCCCATACCACGTCTCGACCCAAAGGGCTGCGACCTTATTTCAAGTTCGGGTGCAACAGCTGTTTTTATTATGGAATCGGGTATAACCAAAGGATTAAGATTTTCTTCGGTTTTTTCAGTCGGCAATAGTGCCCAGAATGGCGTTGAAGATGTATTGAAATATTTCGACGAGACATTTGATCCCTGCAAAAGTTCCCGCATAAAACTTTTGTATATCGAAAGTATTAAAGATCCTGACAGTTTATTATTCCATGCCTCTTCTCTTATTCGTAAAGGATGCAGAATTGCAGCCATTAAAGCCGGGTCCTCTGCTGCCGGGAGCCGTGCGGCTTTATCGCACACCGGAGCATTGGCAAGTTCCGATGCTGCCGTAGAAGCACTTTTCCGTAAGGCTGGAATAGTCCGGTGCCATGGGAGGGAAGAACTTACTACAGTTGCCAGCATTTTTATGCACAAAAAACTAAAAGGAAAAAACATAGCTATCATAACACAGGCTGGAGGTCCGGCGGTTATGCTTACCGATGCACTTTCGAGAGGTGGGCTTGAAATTCCCAAATTTGACGAAACCGATGCGTTAAAAATAAAACAACAGTTGTTTCCGGGTTCATCGGCCCAAAATCCTGTGGATCTTTTGGCTACAGGTACAGCACAGCAATTGGGAACAGTAATCGATTACTGCGACAATCATATCGATTATGTTGATGCCATGATGGTTATTTTTGGCAGTCCGGGACTTGTTGAAGTTTACGATGCCTACGAGGTTTTACACCATAAAATGGAAGCTTGCAAAAAGCCTATATTTCCGGTGCTGCCATCCATTATAACTGCCAGTAAAGAAACTGAGTTTTTTATTGGCAAGGGACATGTTAATTTTCCCGATGAGGTCTCCTTGGGTTTCAGCACTTACCAAGGTTCTGGATACACCAGGTCCTGCTGAAGAGTTGGTCGATTTTCCCGGATTGGATATTCAGGGGTTAAGAAAAATAATCGATTCGTGCGAAAATGGTTTTATTCCTCAGGCGACAATTCAAAAGCTGCTTAAAGTTGCTGGTATTCCATTTGTGAAGGAATTTATTTCAGAAAATAAGGAGCAGGTTCTTTTTGCCGCTTGCGAATTGGGGTATCCGGTTGTTGTAAAAGTTGTGGGACCAATTCATAAATCTGATATCGGTGGGGTATCCCTGAATGTAAAAAGTGAAAAACATCTCTCTGTGGAGTTCGACCATATGATGTCGTTACCTGGAGCGGTAGCCGTGCAGATCCAGCCTATGCTCCCGGGTAAGGAACTTTTTATAGGAGCTAAATACGAACCACGATTTGGGCATGTGGTGCTTTGCGGTTTGGGCGGTATTTTTGTGGAAGTGCTCGAAGATGTATCCTCGGGCCTGGCTCCACTCACTTACGATGAAGCATATTCCATGATCCACTCGCTGAAAAGTTATAAAATTTTTAAAGGAGCCCGTGGACAGCAGGGGATCAACGAAAATCAGTTTGCCGAAATAATTGTTAAGTTGTCGGGCTTACTCCGGTTTGCCACGGAGATCAAGGAACTCGATTTTAATCCCCTTATTGCAACACCTCAGGGAATAACAGTTGTAGATGCCCGGATAAGGGTCGAAAAATAGTTTAATCTTCAATTATTTTTTAAACAATGTGAATCTTCAATATTAGAATTTTATCTATTAATCGAAAAAACTACTAATAAGTTAGTAGTAATTACTAAAAAATTAGTTACATTTGTTTCGAGATAAACAAAAAGTAATGCATCTTACAAAAGCTGAAGATCAAATAATGCAAATTCTTTGGAAAATTGAGAAAGGGTTTGTAAAAGACATATTGGAGCATATCGAAGATCCTAAACCTGCCTATACCACCGTAGCAACCATAGTTAAAATACTCGAAAAAAAGGGATACGTTGCTTTTAAGGCATATGGTAATGCCCATCAATTTTACCCAATCATTACTAAGGAGGAATATTCAAAAACGCATGTAAATACTTTTTTAAAAAGTATTTCAAAGCTCAATAAAAGAAGTAGTTTCCTTTTTTACTGATAACAACCAGGTTCAGATGAAGGATATTGACGAAGCCATAAAAGCATTGACCGACCTTAAAAATAAAAGAATGATAGCTTTTTTCTCTATCTCGCGGAAACAAGTATTTGTTTGGTTTTATTTTATCTTATTTATTTATTGTTAAGGATGAGACTTTTCACCGGCTGAAGCGGTTTTATTTATTGGTATCTTTATTTATTTCATTAACAATTCCCATACTTCCTTCCGCTGCTTTAGTAAAGGCTATCGAGAAAAAAATAATTCCAGCCACATTAAAAATTGATGAAAGTAACACCTATCGCGATACCTTTGAGAAAGTAATATTTTCTAATATTCCTGTTTCAAACACCGAAACAAATCCGAAAATCGAAAGCATTCCAAATAACAGCATACTTTCCCCGTTATCCATTTTCTTTCTATTGTATACAGTTGTATCCGGATTATTTCTATTCAAATTAATCATTAATATCCTGAAGGTATTTCGTATATTAAGGAATAATCCTTCAGAGAACTTCAGTAAGTATAAATTGATTTTAGTGAATGGTGATACACCTACTTTTTCATTTTTAAATTATATTTTTTTCAACAACCGAAATCTTGACAATGGCCAGAAAAATAGTGTATTGATGCATGAGGTAACTCACCTGCATCAAAGACACACACTGGATATTATGATTGTTGAATTTTTTAAAATCATATTTTGGTTTAATCCGGTGATATGGCGGTACAAAAAATCCTTATGTGAGGTGCATGAGTGCCTTGCTGATCAGGCTATTTTAGGGATACCTCAATAAGCACCGATGATTATCAGTCGCTTTTACTCCATCAGTACTTAAGTAATTTCAAAATAGAGCTAGCTCATCCTTTAATTATTCACTTATTAAACACCG
>JAAUTT010000680.1 GCA_012031335.1 Bacteroidales bacterium
GGGACATCCAAATCTCAGCTTTTCTATTCGAAAATGTTACTGAGAAAAAACTTAAGGAGTTGAGGTGATGGAAAACGAATTTGATGATAAGCTGAAAGAGACCGTTGGCCGGTTACCCGGATATAAAGCGAATCCGGATAGCTGGACTTTTATAGAGCAGTATCTGAGTTTTTCGGAGAAACTTAACAATGTTAAACAAGATTTATCGGTTATTAATGCCCCCGATGATATTTGGAAAAGTTTGGAAGACCATTGTGGAAGGAAATCCAAATATCGTTTAACACTCATAATGGAAGGTGGCTGCAATAATGGTTTTCCTTGCCGGGAGCTGGTTTTTCTTTCAAACTTTCCCCAGCCGAAAGTTGACTTATTCGACAGAGACTGCCTCAGGTTTCATACCTGAGTTTTCACTCCCCAATGATAGTTCACTCGTTCAGGTTACAGAGTTTATCGAAAGCCAATGCAGAATTAATACTTATGTATGCAGTGAACCAGATTTCACAGTGAAAAGCAAAAGCTCGACGAAGTAAACCACGAAATTGAAAAGCTCGACGAGGTAATACATGCCCTTGGTAGCTCCGAATCACTGGTTAAAACCCGCATCAGTCTCGAGAATTATAAAGCTGAATTAATTAAAGATCTGATAAAAAACTTACATCATGATACCATTCATTAGAAAGATTTTATTCCTGCTGCTTGTTGCCGGGGCATTTCATTGTCCTGTGACGGCTCAGGATAAGATTCAGGTTGTGACACGTAGTATTACAAAAACCTTGAACCAGTCGGAAGTCGAAGGTCTCTCCATCAAAGGAGAAAAGGCGAATATTATAATTGGTAAATCGGCCAGTAATGTAATCAGGATAAAACTATCGCTTGTTTCGAAAAACCCGTCGCGCAAAACTGCCGAAGAGGATCTTAGGTACTGCGATTATGTGATGGAAAATCGCGGAAATATGCTTTATCTTTCGAATAGTTTCAATTTAAAAAGTAGCTATAAAGAAATTTCGAGTAACCTGAGTGCCCGTTACGAAATTGAAGTTCCAAATGGGATAACCGTTAATCTTTCGAACATATATGGAGATATTACTCTTTCGGGAATTAAAGTTAACCTCACCGCATCACTAAGCTTCGGGCAATTATTCATGAAAAATGTGGATGGGAATATTCAGATTCGTTCCACCTTTTCCGATATTACCGGCGAAATGCTGAATGGCCCATTGAAAATTGATTCGCAGAATACCGGAATAAAACTCACCCAGGTGAACGATGTATTGGAAATCACCGGTAAGTTTGGCGAAATCAATCTTGCGGAAGTGAATGCCTCTGTTATGGTTAAAAGCGAAATGACAAAGGTAACTTGTTCATCACCAATACGGACGATTATACTTTTAGCCTGTTGGCTCAAAAGGATAAAATTCTTGCTCCGGCCAGACTTATGAAAAACCTGGTTCAGAAATCGGGCAACACCGCACTTAATGACGGAACCGGGAAAATCCTTATTAATATTACAACCAGCTATAATTCAATCAATATAAAATAATAATCTATGAAAATCTTTAATCCTTATATGCTTTTTAATTACGATACTTATTGTTTCCATAATGGATAAATCCTTTGCCCAGAGTAAGGACAGTATTACCTACAGCGAAGAGCGGAAGGACACATCCGACTACCGTTACAGAAGATTATACCAGTATCTGGACATCAACATGAAAGATGAAAAACGGATGTTTAAAGTTTCGCCCGATTTTAGTTTGTCTAAGTATAATAAACAGTTAGGACTTCAGCTAAACTACGAGCAAAAAATTTTCTCCCAATTTTCGCTTATAATAAATAACAGAAATAGTTTTTATATCCAAAAGTTTCTTAAGTTTCGAATTAATTGGGGTAGTTCCTACTTGGAGTAATGAAAATTGTTTTTTCACTCAAATTTAGGGGTCAGTGGTAGGTGGTACTTCACATTAAATAAAAGAATTAAAAACCAAGCATCAGGTAACAATTTAAGTGGAATCTATACTGAATTTGGTGTGGAAAATATTGCCTCTTATAGTAATGGAAATTTAATTTTCAAATCAAGTGGTTCCTCTTGGACAGGAAATGGATTTCATGTTTTTCAATCATTTGATCCTCATATGGCTGTTGGTTTCCAAAGAAGATTTAACAATTGGTCGTACTTTGATATTTTTGTAACTGCAAACCACACCTATGGAGCACTTAATTGCGATCTCGGCTTCCGCCTTGGCTTTGCCTGGGGGAAATAAAAAAATTGCCAGTAACCACTCCTATTCAGCCTTGCTTATTTTTTCCTATTTTTCAATAATCGGGTTTACTCCTTTTGTTTGCAGTTGCAAATTAATATTTCGCCAGGATGGAGTATAAAGAATATAGTCACGAATGTTGAATCAGTCCGGAACGAAAGAAATCAAAGATTAAAATTTATCTTCTTTTTTTGCGAGCTTGCTGAGATATTGGATAAGGGGTTCTGTTTCAGGAGCCAACTCCTGTTGATTAATCTTATAGGTATAGGTGTTACCCGGACCCTCCAGGGTAATTGTGTAGCTGAATAGATCCTTGCTTTTTAAATCCCTGGACGATTCCTGAGTGGATATTATTTGCGACTGGCGGATCATGTTCCGGAGTTCTGTGGATTCGTTTTCGGGTAAATCGTTGATGGTTACAGTTGTTTTCAGGTCAAATCCTGTAAAACCACCACTCCGTAAAAAAATGTATTGTTGTTATTTCATTCATATCTTAGCAAACACTAAAATCCTCTTCAATATATATCCCTACGCTCGCCCAGCCTTTAATAACAGCTGCCTGTTCATGACTGTCAACTCCAAAAAGCTCCCGGGCCGATAAGTAGAGACTCTGTGCGGTTTCCTGAAAATCCGAAGTTGGCGTAAGTTTATTTTTTAATGCATGATACCATATCTTCCCGGCTTTTTCCCAGGCATAACCTCCCAGTTCCATAGCACAAATATAAAAAGCTTTATTGGGTATTCCTGAATTAATGTGTACACCACCGTTATCGGAGGTTGTTTGAACATATCCGTTCATATGCCCCGGTTGTGGATCTTTGCCCAATATGGGGTCATTATAGGCAGTGCCTGGGTCTTTCATCGACCGGATTCCTTCCCCTGAAACATTTTTAGTAAAAAGACCCATTCCAATAATCCAGTCGGCTTCTTCCACTGTTTGATGCAGGGCATATTGCTTTACAAGTACTCCAAAAACATCGGAGAAGGATTCGTTTAAAGCTCCAGGCTGCTGGTAATATTCCAGTCTTGCCTCATATTGGGTAATACCATGGGTGAGTTCGTGGCCTATCACATCCAATGAAATAGTGAAACGGTTAAACAGCTGCTCTTCTTCAGGAAGATCTTCATCACCATCTCCATATATCATCTGTTCGCCGTTCCAAAAGGCATTATCGAAACTTTTACCATAATGTACCGTCGAAATAAGGTCCATACCATTATTATCGATGGAGTTCCGCCCATAAACATCATAAAAAAGGTCGAAAGTTTTGCCTGATCCCTCGTATGCCTCTGCAACAGAAACATCGGAAGGAGCCGGTTCTCCTTCCTTCTGAATAAGTTTTCCTGGTAAGGAATTTTGGAAACCGGCATCATATATAAGCCTGTTTTTTCTAACATCGGCTGCAGGTTCTGCTATCAGAGGAATATCATCAGGATTCGCTCTGTGCGTGCGGATCTCTTTAGCCTGTTCCATTAGTTTTTGGGCTTGCTGTTGTTGTCGTACATTGCCGTTTGTGGCTAATTCCTCGACCATATATGGGGGTAAAATGCAATGTACTGGATGATGGCAGTTTTTCATGTCGCGGGTTTATTGTATACAGTTATACTAAACA
>JAAUTT010000012.1 GCA_012031335.1 Bacteroidales bacterium
CTGTATTTATAGTAGCTGAAAGCATTTGATGCAAGAGGTGAAATGGCTTCGCCTATTGTTGGCTGATAAAAGCTAGCCCGCACAATCTGCATAGGGCTAACTGTATTTTCGCCGGGGAATGTTGTCCGGAACGATTTAACCTTTTGCTCATATTTATCTGGTGCTTTAAAATTGATCAGGTTAACTGACTCCTCGATATAAACATCGCCACTTTTAATTACACCTTTTTTGCCATTGATTTCGATGTTTTTGGAGATAATTTTTGGCATGCGTATGATATTAATTGACCCTCTGAGATAAACGTCGGCATCGTATTCCTTTACCTGGTTCTGATGATACGGAGCACGACTTATCACCTTTCGCATAATGGCATAAGCAGGGTCCTCTTTTCCGGGGGTTACAATAACATCCTTCAGCTCATAGGCCTGTTCTTTCAGTATAAGGTTCAAAGTAGTATAACCAGCATTAATTTCTACACTTCTCCGTTCTAGGAAATACCCGAGAGACTTAAAAACCAGGGAATGCTTTCCCTGCGAAAGCCTAAGTTCATAATAACCATCGGCATTGCTTGTTGTTCCGGCATATGTACTTTCGTCGTATACCGCAGCAAAAGGAACAGGATTGTTGGAGACATCGGTAAGACGGCCTTTTACTCCCTGCGCAGAAACGGAAGGGATTAAACCTGCCAGACAGGTAATGAGTATCAATCGGGTAAAATTCATAACGATATAAAGAGGTTCTGAAAAATCAAAGGTAAGACGATAAACTGTTACCTTTGTTACAGCCTGAAGTGAGAAATAAAATTTAAACGATTTTTATCATTCTTTCAGCTTTTCAACTTTTCTATTTTTGGTTTTAAAACGTATAAATATGCTTGTATTTAAGTTCGGAGGAGCTTCTGTTAAATCATCGGGCGGAATTTTAAACCTTGCCCACATTGTCGAATCCTTTAAAGAGCCCTTGGTAATTGTGGTCTCTGCTTTTGGAAAAACCACCAACAGTCTGGAAAAAATACACGATCAGGCTTTTAAAAAAGAGTCGTTCGAAACAGAATTTAACACCCTGAAGGAATACCATTTCACCATTTTAAAAGAGTTGTTTCAACAGGAAAAGCATCCGGCATTTACCGAAATAAATCAGGAATTCAGTTTATTGCGCGAAATATTGTTAAAAGAAGAAAAAGGAACATACGATCAGCAATACGACCAGATAGTTTCTTTCGGAGAAGTTCTGTCGACTAAAATTATAAGCCTATTTTTGAATGAACGGGGTATTTCAAACAATTGGGTAGATATCCGAAAGTGTCTAAAAACAGATTCTACCTGGCGCGAAGCAGTTGTTGACTGGGATTTTTCGGCTAAGTTGGTAAAAGACAATTTCAATATTAAAAAAATAAGATACATATTACCCAGGGATTTCTGGGTTTCGACGATAAGGGTCTTACCACCACACTTGGCAGAGAAGGATCGGATTACACTGCTGCCATTCTTGCCCATCTGCTCGAAGCCGAAAAAGTTGTTATCTGGAAAGATGTTCCGGGTGTATTAAATGCCGACCCCAAATATTTCGACAACACAGTACGGTTGGGTCAGCTTTCTTATCTCGATGCCATTGAACTTGCATATTATGGAGCCAGTGTTATACATCCGAAGACTATAAAACCTCTTCAGAATAAAGGAATAAAACTTCATGTTAAATCGTTTGTTTATCCCGGCGATCCGGGAACAATTATCGGTGATGTGCAATATGAATCGCTTATTCCGTCGTTTATTTTCAAAATGGATCAGGTACTCATTCACATCTCACCACGCGACTTCTCGTTTATAGCTGAGGCCAGTCTCACCGGAATATTCGAAACATTTGCGAAACATGGAATAAGAATTAACCTTATGCAGAATTCGGCTATTAGTTTTATGGCTCTTGTAAATAATCGCATGGACCGTATTAAAGAATTGTCGGCAGAGCTTGAGAAGGCATTTGACATTTCGTACGAAGAGGGCCTGGAATTAATAACCATCAGATATTACGATACAGCGACTATAGAAGGGTTATGATTAACAAAACGCTTGTACTGGAACAAAAAAACAAACGTACAATTCAGCTGGTTGTAAAAGATCAGGGGTAAATTATAAGTTGTTCATGTAAACCCAGGCTTTCCTGATTTCGCCATTGATACAATTTACCGGGTGAAGAATCCGTTTGTATTCCCAAGGTTCGGGATATCGAGGGCCGATTCCTTCATAATCATCGAATACTTTAAGGTTTTCTTCAGGATTCCTTAAACGAAGAAGGAGCCCCTTCAACTCTTTCTTTACTTTGATGGTCAAATTTCAAGTGCTGGATAAAATTCCTTTGTAAACAAGACGACCATTTAACCAACCCTCCCCAATCGTATCGCAGCATTGATTAATGTAATCTTTCAGCGGGCTATCCACACCAGGCTTGAGTGTTCCGTAAACAAACAGCAGTTCGGTTTCCATCACTTAATAAATATCAACTGTTTTCGGTTTTTTGTTATGAAAGCGGTATAAATCCCCATAACTTTTAACTATCTACGCGAAATTTATAAAATTTTCCCAGTTATGAAATATGTCCGGCAATATTTATTGATCATGGAAGTCCCATAAATGCGGTTGAAGATAATGAGTAAAACCGTGAATGGAACGGATCGGTTCTGAAATAGCCCACCTCCTTCCTCTTTTATATGTTTTAGCAATGGTCAATAACCAATCAAATATCGGCTTCTTTAACGAAAAGGTAACGATGGGCACCATTTCTATGCAGTCGGTTATTATTTCCGATTGATTTCACAAAGAACCATTTAATTTTTAAAATCATTTACTGAATAACATATCTCCTATAATTCCTTTAATTTTTTTTCTAGATTTGAAACTTACTTCATAAAGTTTTTCAAATGAGACCCCTCGTATCAGGATTTTTAGTATTCTTCAGTTTTATCCCCCTTTGTTCTTATAGTCAAAATTCCGATTCCATAATTATTTCAAATATTTTCCGCGAAGCGCTTACAAATACATGGGCATATAATACTTTGCGACAACTGACAAAAGAGGCTCCACACAGACTGGCAGGCTCTGAAGGATCGTTAAAGGCAGTTTATTTGATGTACCAGCAGCTCGTGCCAATTGCCGACACAACTTATTTGCAGGAGGTAACGGCCCACCACTGGTCGCGGGGAAAAACCGAAGAAGCATTTGTAATTTCCAGTGGGAAAAGAAAAAGAATACCAGCACTTGCCTTGGGAGGCTCTGTTGGAACCGGGAATAAAGGGATTGAGGCTGAGGTTATAGAGGTAAACGGTCTCGATGACCTTAAAAAACTTGGAAAGGCAAAAATTGAAGGTAAGATTGTATTTTACAATCTTGGCATGGATCCGTTGGACATGAGTCCCGGCAGGCAATACGGACGTACCGTTTCTCAACGTTTTTACGGAGCCGAACAGGCGGCACTTCTCGGTGCCCGCGCTACCATAGTACGTTCTCTCACCAATATTCCCGAAAAAAATCCTCATACCGGTGTGATGCGCTATGTCGACAGTATACCAAAAATTCCGTCCATCGCCATAAGTACTATAGATGCTGACGAACTGAGCAAAGAATTAAAAGTAAATCCCGGACTGAAATTCTTAATGCGCACATGGTGCAGTATGTTACCCGACACAAAATCGTATAATGTAATTGCCGAAATAAAAGGAACTGAAAAAGCCGAAGAAATTATTACCCTCGGAGGCCATATAGATAGCTGGGATGTTGGTGAAGGAGCTCATGACGATGGAGCAGGATGTTTGCATAGCATGGAAGCCTTACGAATCATCAAACAGCTAGGGATAAAAACAAAGCGCACAATTCGTGTGGTTCTTTTTATGGACGAAGAAATGTATCAGGTTGGCGGAAAAAATATGCTGCATGGGTAAAAGAAAGAAATGAGAAAATCTACATGGCATTGGAGTCGGATAGTGGAGGAACTCTCCCGATTGGTTTTGGATTATCTGGCACTGAAGGTCAGTTTGCCCGATTCGCAGAATTAAAACCACTGTTTGAATCATACGGTATTACGCGATTTAGAAAAGGCGGAGGTGGTGTAGATATAGAATTTCTGAAAGAAATGAATGTTCCGCTAATGAATATGATCCCTGAACCTCAACGTTATTTCGAGTTTCATCATTCGGCCAATGATGTATTTGAAAAAATCAGTATACGGGAACTTCAAATGGGAAGTGCCAGCATTGCAGCTTTAGTTTTATGATAGACAACAGAATATCTTGGAGAATAAACTTTTAAAAATGCCAAAAATAGTCCAATAGCTGCGAATAACCTGTTAATCCTCGTATTTCATGGTTATTTTGGACCCAAACTTTTTATCTTCCAGTTTGGTTGCCTCAGTGATAACGCTCTTTCGTCCTCCATTCTCGATAAATTGAATGGCAGCCCTTATTTTTGGAGCCATACTTCCTTCGCCAAACACACCGGCTTCAAGATATTTTAAGGCATCGTCCCGATCGAGGAATTCCAGGATTTGCTGATCGGGTTTTTTGTAGTTAAGATAAATGTATGGCACATCAGTTAGAATATAAAATTCATCGGCCCCAATGCGCGAAGCCAGAAGTGAAGAGGCCAGGTCCTTATCGATAACCGCCTCGGCAGGACGAACATTCCCAACTTCATCAATATACACAGGTATGCCGCCCCCACCTGCCGCTATAACAATTGTACCCTGACGGGCCATAGTTTCCACCACTTTTTCGTTCATAATGCTGATAGGCTTAGGTGATGGAACTACCCTGCGCCAGCCACCCTCCGATTTGATTTCTTCTTTGAAAATCCATCCTTTCTTTTCCGAAAGGTCATTTTTTTGTGCTTCATTATAGATTTTCCCTACCCTTTTGAAGGGTTCTTAAAAGCTTCATCTTCGTTATTAACGACTACCATAGTTACCATAGTAACTACCTCGTGAGGGAGATGATGCTTATGCAGCACCATGTGCATCATCCTTTCAATCATGTAACCAATGCTACCCTGCGATAAAGCAACACAAACATCGAGCGGCATCTGAGGAATATTATAAACCGATTCGCCAGCGTCGTTCTGCATGAGAATATTCCCAACCTGCGGACCGTTACCATGGGTAATAACAATATTATATCCTTCTTTTAATAAGAAAACAAGATTCTCGAGGGTATCGAGCGTATTTTGCTCCTGTTCGTCGATTGTTCCGTTCTGGTTATCGCGGAGTAACGCATTCCCCCCCAGGGCAATTACAGCCAGTTTTTTCATAACTGTTTGGTTTAGCAATTAGATTTTTATTGCTTAAAACTTAAAATTATAACTTATACCGGCATTTTAGTATGTTAAAAATCATAGAGAACAAGCCATTCGCATTAATGAAAAGAACTATAATGCTGGTAAATAAGAGTGTTCAAGTTGAGACATCCCAACAAACTGTTTCTTAACATATTAAACTAAGGAGTTTTATTCCAGCTTAGAAAGAAGGGATATGGCATCTTTCACTGTCCTTACTTTTTCTACAACCATCGAGAGTTTATCTTTGGCTTCTTTCATCTGGAAGATCTTTGGATTTTGCTGAATATAAGTGATGAGTTTGATAAAAACCGGCGAATCGTAAAATGGAGATCCCTGGTTCGAAATAAAGTAAACAAGCATCCTTTCACTTTTCAGGATAATTTTCTCAATGCCAAGATTTTGGGCTTTCCATCGCAATCTTACAACGTCCATCAATTCGTGGGAGGCTTTGGGTACGGGTCCGAAACGATCGGTAATCTGGGATTCGAACTGAATAAGTTTTTCTTCATCGCCAATATTATCCAGCTCCCTGTATAGACGCATCCTTTCGGTGATGTTCTTAATATAGGAATCGGGGAAAAGTAATTCCATATCTGTATCAATCTGACAATCGGAAACATAACTTACAGGCTCCAGTTGTTTGGCTATTTCATCCTCCTGCGAATAAAGATCTTTGAACTCGTTTTCGCGAAGTTCCAGCATAGCTTCGGAAAGAATACGCTGGTAAGTTTCGTAGCCAATATCGGAGATAAACCCACTCTGCTCCGCTCCCAGCAAATCGCCGGCTCCGCGAATATCGAGATCCTGCATAGCAATATTAAAACCACTACCCAGATCGGAAAATCCTCAATAGCCTTTAACCGGCGGCGAGCTTCGGGAGTCAAAACCTGAACCGGTGGTGCCAGCAAATAACAGAAAGCCTTTTTGTTCGAACGCCCAACCCTACCTCTGAGCTGGTGCAGATCGCTCAGACCAAACATGTGTGCATTGTTGATAATAATAGTATTGGCGTTGGGAATATCCAGTCCGGATTCTACAATGGTGGTCGAAATCAACACATCGTAATCACCATTGATAAAGTCGAGCATAATTTGTTCCAGCTTTTCCCCTTCGAGCTGACCATGTGCAAAAACAGTTTTTACTCCCGGACAGGCTTTATTAATCATCATTCGATAGTGGGGAGATTATCAACCCGGTTGTGAATAAAAAATACCTGTCCTCCCCGGGAAGTCTCATAATCAATAGCTTCTTTTATTGTTTCCTCATTAAAAATGTGTAATTCGGTATGAATTGGGTGACGATTAGGCGGAGGTGTATTGATAATGGACAAATCGCGGGCTCCCATCAGCGAAAACTGGAGAGTACGTGGAATAGGAGTTGCTGTTAATGTAAGGGTATCGACATTTACTTTTATATGTTTCAGTTTTTCTTTAACTGTAACTCCGAATTTTTGTTCTTCATCCACAATCAATAAACCCAGGTCTTTAAATTTCACTTCCTTACCTACCAGTTTATGAGTGCCTATTATGATATCTATTTCACCTTTTTCCAGTTTCTGCAGCACTTCTTTTTGTTGTTTAGTCGGTTTTAGCCGGCTGATATAATCAACTTTACAAGGAAATTTCTCCAGTCGTTCTTTAAATGTATTAAAATGTTGTAAAGCCAGGATAGTTGTAGGAACAAGAATGGCAACCTGTTTACTGTCGGCCACAGCCTTAAAAGCTGCGCGAATGGCAACTTCTGTTTTTCCGAAGCCTACGTCGCCGCAAACAAGGTGATCCATGGGATAGGGCGCTTCCATTCCGGCTTTAACCGAACGTGTGGCTTTCTCCTGATCGGGGGTATCTTCGTAGATAAAAGAGGCTTCGAGCTCTTCCTGCAGATAAGTATCGGGAGCAAACCTGAACCCTTCTTCGGCCTTGCGTTTGGCATAAAGACTAATTAGCTCACGGGCTATGTCCTTCACTTTTTTTTTAGTGCTCTGCTTCAGGTTTTGCCAGGCAGGAGTCCCAAGTTTATAAATCTTGGGCGCTTCACCTTCCTTGCCCTTGTATTTCGAAATTTTATGAAGGTTATGAATGTTTACAAAAATGGCGTCGTTGTCTCTGTAAATTAAGGTGATTTTCTCCTGAACCCTGCCATTTTCCTCCACTTTACAGAGTCCGCCAAAAACGCCAATCCCATGATCGATATGAACAATGTAATCTCCGGGATTCAATCCCCTGATCTCGTTGATAGTAAAACTGTCACTTTTGGAGAAACTATGACGAATATTATATTTATGATAGCGTTCAAATATCTGATGATCGGTATACATGCATATTTTCAGATCCAGATCTATAAAGCCTTCATGTAACGAAACTTCAATGGGTTCGAAAGTAACAGCATCGGAAATACTGGAAAAAATATCTTTTAATCGCTGGATTTGACGGGCATTATCGCTTAAAATAAAATTGTTAAATCCGTTTGATTCGTTCTCTTTAAGATTTTCGGCCAGCAACTCAAAATTTTTCCTGAAAGAAGGCTGAGGTGTGGATTTAAATGATATCACCGAGGTTTCCGGGAAAAGAAAACTCTGACCGGCTTCAATATTTTTAAATCGTTTTAATAGTTCAGGTATTTCTTCGGGCGGAGAAACAGCCTGCGATTTCAGCACTTTGTCTTCTCCCTGAAAAGTAAGCAGTTTCTCGGGGATGGTGGAATACATTTTTTCGATAGTTGCCTGCATTATAGGCAGATCAGTTGACCATACCACTGTTTTTTCAGGAATAAGCTCAAGCAGGTTAATACTGCTTCCTCCGGTAAGCATGTACCCGATATTGGGAATGATACTTATGACTTCGAACTTCTGTTTCGAGAGCTGATTATCAACCTCGAAAGTACGAATCGATTCCACTTCTTCGCCAAAAAAGTCGATACGATAAGGTAAGTTGTTCGAAAATGAGAAAATATCCACAATGCTGCCACGGACCGAAAATTGTCCCGGTTCATAAACAAACTCTGTTTCTTCGAATTTGTATTCGTAAAGCACTTCCCTGATAAAAGCAATGGATACCTTCTCTCCTACTTGCAGTTCCAGTGTATTTTGTTCAGATTCTCTACGGATGTTACTTTTTCCAGAATTGCTTCGGGGTAAGTGATCAAAACCAGTGTTTCTTCCACTTTCGCCTGATCACTTATCCGGTTTAAGGCCCGGGTGCGCAGAATAATACCGGCCTCGTCGGTTTCCTGGTGTGCTATACTTTTTTTATAGGAAGAAGGGAAAAACAATACCTGGTTTTCTTCAAGAATATTAGCCAGATCATTATACAGGTATGCTGAATCTTCCTTTTCAGGTACGATAAAAAGATGGGTTCCGGGATTTTTGGAAATAACATGAGCGCTAAACAAGGCCAGTTGAGAGCCATTCATCCCTTTCAGGTGGATAGCCCGGGTGTTTGAAACCAAATAGTCCTGAATAGCCAAACTATTGGAATGACTGGCATATA
This sequence comes from Bacteroidales bacterium, assembly GCA_012031335.1. Next base: position 8,807 of record JAAUTT010000012.1, read on the forward strand.
TCGATTTCAATCCTGTTTTATCCATGTTACATATTAAGAAGCTGCTAATTTAACTGATTGTTATGTAAGAATGATTTGTCGGTGGTAAATAAACGTATTTTTTATTCCATTGTTGAAACAAGTTGCTTCAAAATCGTTTTTATAATAATTATCTGAAAGGTTTTATATTTTTGTGCGCCATATGCCGTTCAATTACCTGGTATTAATCAAAAACTGAAATTATGAGATACATATGTATATACTTTCCTGTAATTTTCCTTTTAACAATTTCTTTTGCCAATGCTCAAAACGCCGAAGATAATCTGAAAGCCAACAACCAGTATGCACCCAAATGGTGGCAAACGAATATCAACCTGCCCGAAAGTTCCAGAAAAGTATTGACGGGTAAAGGCGGTCAGCTGATGTACGAATTTCCTGCTCCCATCTCCGATATTAAACTTTCGCCTGTAGCAGGGTTTTCAACCCTGGTCAGTTTTCATGCCGGAGAGGCTGAAGTATGGAAAAACCAGGAATTGATGAAACCTATCATTCCAGTTGTGATTACACAAAAAGAATTTAAAACTGTAATTATTACCGAAGAGGCTTTCAGTGTGGCTCCACTATTATTTGGCAGTTACGATAATACAATCAACGACTATCTGGGTACATCTCTATCAAAAAAAAATTTATGGCCATCCCGGGAACGATATTATTATTGCGACACTTGAAAACACAGGCAAAACATCTGTTACGCTAAATCCATCGGTAAGGATAATCTCTGTTCATCCGTTAAGAGCTGATACAGCAAAAGGAAAGGTTTTTATATCTGATTTTATGAGGGTTACCATTCCGAATAACATAGTACAGGCTGAAACCCAAAAAGAAAAAAACAGAACCATATTAGTTTTGCGGCTTAAATCCATTCAACTGGAAGCCGGTGAAAAAAAGCAACTTGCCATTGGAGTTTCGCAAGGATACACAGCCATTGATTGCCCTAACAACATTGCCCAGGCTCAGCATTTGAAAAAGCAAACCATTGGTTATTGGGAAAGCCTTAAATTACCATATAATAAAATATCTGTTCCCGACTCAGGAATTCAAAATCTGTTAAATGCTTCAATCCGTAATATTTACCAGTCTATAGAATTCGAAAAAGGTATACCTGTTGTAAAAACAGGATCATCATCCAATCGTCAGTTTAATATTGCCGATGCCGCATTTATAATTGATGCGCTCACAATGCTTAACGAAAAAAACGATGGCCGAAAGGTGATTGAATATTTGATATCCCCAACAAAATTCCGATGGATCTTTTCAGCAGACTGACAAAGATTGGAAGGCTACCGGCTATGCTTTATGGACTATAGCCAATCATGCGCGGCTTACAGGTGACAAAGACTGGTTGGAATCGGTTTGGCCTTCGTTGGAAAAGGGGTTTACTTTTTTAATGGAATTAACGAATAAAACCAAACAACAAACCAAATCGGCCTATGCAGGCTTAATTCCTCCAGGTTATGGCAGCGAAGGTCAGGGAATAGATTATGTGCATAACTATTGGGCGCTTACAGGTTTAAATTCGGCAATTACAGCAGCCCGTTGGGTGGGTCGTAATGGCCAGGCCATTAAATGGCAAAGCCAATACGACGATTTGTACTTTGTTTTTCTTGAGTCGATGAAAAAGAACATGCGTAAAGATGTAAATGGGATACAATACTTGCCAGCCCGGGCAACTTCAGATAAAAAGGCTCAGGCCCAAAAGCATCAGTGGGCTTTTTTAAATGCTGTTTATCCGGGCAAGGTATTCGACCTGAACGATCCGGTTTTAACAGGAAACATGAAAATGCTGGAGAAGAATATAAAAGAAGGATTGCTGTTTGGAACAGGGTGGATGCCAAATGGAATTGTAATAGCTACTGCATCGGACTGCGCCCATGCGTTGCAATGGACCGGAAAAGCACAGTCGGTGCCAGACATTCTTTATGCCTTGGCTAGTCATGCTGCCCCCAATTACGCCTGGCACGAACAACAATCGCTGAAAAACAATTCCGATACAATTATAAGCGGCGACATGCCAAACAATCGTGTAAGCGCTGAATTTATAAGGATAATTCGCCATATGATTGTAATGGAAAGAAGTAACGAATTGCACTTGTTTGAAGGAATTCCTTAACATGGGTTAAACCAGGCATGGAAATAAAACTTGATACTTTACTTACTGATTTCGGACCCTTATTCTTCAAACTCAAAGTTTCGAACGACGGAAACACCGCTACAATTGACATGAATCTCGACACCAACAACAGGCGTGTACCCCAGCGGATAGTTCTCCATCTCGATGGCATTGCAGGTAACCCGGCCACAATGGAACTTGAACTGAAACCAAACCTGCATAAGATTTTGCAATTAAATTAACAAATTTACACTGGTTAAAATACCTGAAAATCTTAAAAATTCAGTTCCTGATTAGAATTAAATATCGCCTCTATTTAATGAAAAAACAATGAGACGATTAAAACGTTTCATTTTTAAATTTAAATGTCCTATTTTTGAGGGGGTATTTTTAAGAAAGTGTATTTTTTTGTTTTGTAAAATTATTTTCCAAAATCTTAATTGACAATTATGGCATCCCAAGAATTTGATACTGTATTAATTAAACCAGAAACGGTAGGGACCTGGACTTTTTTTATAATTCCGTTTAATGTAGAGGAAGTATTTGGTCAAAAAAACCATGTAAGGTAAAAAGGATCTATTAATGGGATTGAATTCCGGTCGTCGCTTACTCCCAGAGGCGATGGAAAACATTATATGGTTGTTAGTAAGTCAACACAGGAGGCTGGTGGTATTACAAAAGGTGACACCATACATGTAATAATGGAACCCGATTTTGATGAACGACTGGTAGAAGTTCCCGAGGTGCTGCAAAAAGTATTTGAAGAAAATGAAGAAGCAGGCAAGACATTTGAGAAACTTTCGTACACCCGCCGAAAAGATTTTGTTGACTACATTCAGGATGCAAAAAAAGACAGTACCCGCGAAAAAAGAATTATTCAGATGCTTGATGAAATAAATAAACTCAGGCGAAAAAAGAAATACATGAGTTAACCACTCCACTCATGTTTATATAAAACCATTTAACGCAAGATAAGCCTGTGTAAACAGGAACTTACCTTGCGATTTTCATGGTTACGGTTAAGTTAAGTAAATACCAGGAAAAATATTTTGAAATTTTTATAAACGCTAATTGGAGAAAACTGGTTCTGTAACCCTTTTATCGTTTTTAACAGAACCTTGGATTACGAATTTTACTTTTTCTTTTTCTTTAATAAGACTACAACTACACCGGCTACAACTACACCGGCTACAATACCGATAATCAACCCATTTCCGCTTGATTTCGTTTCAGCATCTTCTTCAGCATCGTAAAATACCGGATCGGAATTATCAACCGAAATGGTATCCTTTCTTTCGGACATTTCGTCCTGAGCCAATACCGTGTTAACAGCTCCCAGCAACAACATGCCGAGGATGGAAATCATGAATACAACTTTTTTCATTTTGTTAAATTTATAATTAAACATTACTTTATTGATTTTGCCAAATTATCGTATTTACGTGCAATAACAGGATCGCTTTCCCTATAGGTGTCGGCTAAGGCTATAATTGCAGGTTTATATTTTGAATGAATTTTTAAACAGTCCTTCAGCGTACTTCTCGCCATTTCAACTTCGGATGCTGCGTATAGCTTTGCCCTTAATATGTATGCTATATAAAATTTCGGATTCACTTCAATTAACCGATCATAAAATTTTGCAGCTTCAATTAAATCACCTTTGAATTCAGCATTTCGGCCAAGCATGAGGATTGAAGGTTCGTAACCGGGTTGTATTTCGAGGCTCTTGAATAATGCAGAATCGCATGCGGCAATATCATCTTTTTTCTTAAGTGCTGCAGCCAGATAATAGTAAATTACTTCATTCAGAGAATCACTTAAGGCAGCTTCCTTTAACATTTCAACAGCTATATCCGCATTACCCGATTTTAAAGCTTTTATACCTTCCAGATCAAGCTTATTATCCCTTTTCAAAACAGCACAAACGGGCACACTATCGGCATAAACAACCTGAATGGCATTCTTTGGTGGCCATAACTTCTGTTTTAATTGATAGGGTGATATGTAGCTATTACCAATAACAGCATAATCCCAGTCTGTTTCACATCGTTTATCCCAGGCAAAATATTTGTAAGTATAATTTTTCTCCTTCCTCAGGAACCAGGCTATGGAGAAATTTTGCACCCACAACAGCATCTTGAATCCCATCTTTTTCAATTCATTTATCAGCCATTCCGCACCTTCGCGCATGGAATGGTAATAATAATCGGTTTCGTAATTACCATAGGCACTTTGAAGTCCGCCAGCTATCTCGTTATAGTATAAATAGTAATAAGGATGATTCTGAACCATAAACTTCAGAGGATGTATAGCGAGCAACACCATCCCAATAGCGATACCCCAGTTTAAAGCCATGTGCTTTTCTGCTGTAAAAGCCAGGTAAAACCTACAGCTGAAATAAGTACCAAAACCGGATATATAAATAAGAAATGTCTCCAGGAACCATACAGATTAGCTTTCGTCAAAATGACAAAAACGGGTGGAAAAAGCAATATAAAGCATAAAAACAAATACAGCATAGCAGTATCCTTTTTTATCTGTTTAATTGACAGAACTATAAAACTAATCAACCCGAGCCATACCAAAAGAGGAATAGTTATCAGCATTATTTTGGGGAGATAATACCAGGGTAAAAAATCGGACCAATAGAGTTTCCCTTCAAATATTTGTTGCAGGGTTGTAGGAAAGTGTGTCATTACCTGATACGATTTCCAGGGATTTGCAATTGGATTTTGCAAGGCGTAAGGCCACAATATCAAACTTAACAGATAACTTCCGAAAGACACAATTGCCCAAATTACTATTACTCTTTTGAGATCGGGCAAAGTAATTTTAAAATCCTGAAAATATCGGTAGCTCAATTCGAGCATTCCAAAAAACACCAGGTAGGCAATAAGTATCAGCCCTCCGGGTCGAATCCCCATCCCCAATGCCATGCAACAGGCAAGCAGAAATATTGTTTTTTTAGAAACCTGGCCTTTACTAAATATTACCCTAACCATGAAGTAAGCCGAAGCAATATAAGCCAGGGCAAAAGGAATATCTTTAAGGTTATTGTGAGCATGCCCTAGAAAAACAGGCGAAACTGCAAACAGCAATAGTACAAGTATACCAGTTACATAACCTGATATATTTACAGCAAACCAGGCAGTGACAATAATTGTGAGCCAACCAGCTAAAGTGCACATGATATGCCTGAAAGTATAAATATCGTCAACAGAAAACCAACGAATTAAAATGGTGGCAACATTATCAAAAGCTTGCCCATAATACTGAAGATGTGTAGCCGGAGTATCCAGGGCCGATTTATCCTTCCCAGGGTGGCAAAATACTGATAAACAAGTTCGGAGTGTTTAAAATGTACTTCCTCATCGCCGGATATTCCTGCATCTTTGCTTGTAAAAAGCATACCTGCAAGTAAAAGAACCGATAAAATGAAGAATATATATTTAAACATGCTCATTTTGTTATTTCTCCTCCTCTTTTCTATAATATTTTTTCACTATATAAATCGGTCTGTTCTGAGATTCCTTATAAATCCGGAACACATATTCCCCAATTACTCCCATGAAACAAGCTGTATAGAACCTAAAAAATAAATACTCAGCATGGTGGAGGACCAGCCTACCAGTGCAATACCTAAAATCCGCCCAACAAGCACGTAAATGCCGGCTGCCAGGAAAGCAATAGTTCCAAACAAGCCCATAACCAGGCACAACCGTATAGGGAATTTCGAAAAAGAGAAGATCGCATCGGCACCAAGGACAAAAAGCTTGTTGAGATCCATTTTGGTATTTCCGATTTTGCGGTCTTCGCGGATATACTCAACAAAGCCTTGCTTAAACCCGATAAAAGATCTCAAACCTGGCAAATAGCGCACTTTCTCATTCATTTTAAGTAAGGCATTCAAGGCTGAACGTGTCATCATGGAAAAATTGCCAGTATTTTCCATGTTATTAATACCCGCCAGCTTTTTAAACAATAAATGAAAAAGGAATGTATAAAACATCCGGCTTCCTTTACCCAGCCGGCCATTGCGTTTGCCACTGATAATATCGAAATCCCTCCTCATTTATTTTATGATACATTAATCCCAGTAATTCGGGGGGATCCTGTAAATCGCCATCCATCATGGCAATAATATCTCCGGTTGCATGCTCCAAACCGGCGGTGAAGGCGGCCTGATGTCCAAAGTTTTTCGACAGGCTCAGCACTTTGATTTTACCGAATTTCTCCTGAAGATTAAGCATGATTTGCAAACTGGAATCAGAACTACCGTCATCCACCAACAGAACTTCATAGTCCGTGGTAAACTTTTCAATTTCACCAACAGAGCGGTTTACCAGCTCCTCTATGAGCGATTCTTCGTTGTAAATGGGTATAACCAGAGATAACATTGAAGATTTATTTAATTGAGCATAACGTTTATTTCGGCTCTAACCGTGCTAAAGCAAACTGAGCTTCATCTTTAAGTTCAACTGTATTTACTATTTCTTTTAAAACCGGAATACTATAACCGCTTCCCATCCAACTAAGTTCTCTTATGAGTAACTTTTTAGCATCGTTGGTTACACCATTCTTTTTAATTGATTTTACAATCTGTTTTTCGAACGAAAGCAGCGTTTCGGGCTTACCATCCGATGAGCGCATTCTGTTTTGCAAATCGTAAAAAAACTTCCGGCTTTTGGCGATATCATAGTTTTCAATTTTCACCATTAACTGTTCCATTGTTAAAGGCAGGTAATCCTCTAACTGAACAACACTTGCAGCATTAGGGAAGTCCTGGGGTATTTCCTGAGTTACCACGCCACTGGCTGCCCATTCAGTTCCTCTTTGAAAAGTAGTTATAAAACCAAGGCACTCCAACGCCGGAAACGACTTATCGCCATTACCTGCATGTCCGATTGTTGTGTGAAATATTCTTCCTTTGCCATAATTAACAGTAAAAAGAACAAGTTCATCCCGACCTGTGCCTCCCTGGGCTGTATCGGCAAATGCAGTGGCAAGTATCTCCATATTTTTTGCGGGACCTCTCAGTTCACTGTAAAGTTCATCCTCGGCATGCAACCATCGGTTTGGGAGCCCCTTTGTAACAGGATGTTCAGCATTCCGGATTTTAACTACAAACTCATGCCTGTTACCATGCGATCCGCCCGGACCTTTAGTAGTATCTGTAATCAGGCTGTCGTTTTTCATATAAATATAGGGTCCGTCTTTTTCGCTGCGGTTACCCCAGCCTCCAAGACCGATCATTTCATTGTATTCCTTCCATTCGGGAAAAGCATTGTCGGCTGCATGGTAAATAACAACGCCTCCACCATTCCTTACAAAATCGAGAAATTCAGCTTTGGTATTTTCCGGCCATGAATCGCCGGTATAATCCATAACAACCACATCATATTTCTGAAAATCGGGCTTAAACAGATTCATATCTCCACCCTGGGCAGGAGTTTCGATAATATCAGTTGAAAATAGCTTTGTTTGATCAAGCAACTGCTTTAGTATTTTTGAGCTAGCCTGCCAGTTATGGTTATTTTGTCCGGTTATAATCAATGCGCTGTAAGCATGTTGTTTTTTACATGCGCTGAAAACAGTAAAAAATCCTGTTATCGCTAATAATAATAATATTTTCTTCATAGTCTGCACAAATTTTAGATTACAGGAAGTGTCCAGGGTTGACGATAAGGGCGTGATAGAAGTCGGCTGGCATATTCGTTGCCAATTATCTCTTCCTTTTCGGGATCCCACTGGATTTTTTGATTGGTAAGCATGGCAATTTCGCCCAACAAACCAACAGATATCGACCGATGGGCTATTTCGGCCGGAGTAATTGTCTCTTTCCGGCTTTTTATACAATCCAGAAAGTTTTGGCAATGATCAGTGCTTTTGTAAAGTAATTTTTCACCAGGCCCTGCTATTTCTTTCAAAATTGAGGGATCGGAAGCTTCAAGCACATCACCTCTGTCGACATGAATCCAACCCTTATCACCATGCCAAACAGTTCCCATTCCGTGTTTTAAACGGGAAGCATTGGCGACTCTCATTTCACTCCATTGGAATAGATACATGTAAAATCGTATTCCACTGCTACATCGTAGATTCCTTCGCGGGGAAATACGCCAGTGCCTTCGATTGAAACCGGACCTGTTCTTTCAAGTCCCAATCCCCAATGAGCAATATCAATATGGTGTCCGGCCCAGTCGGTTAGCTGTCCGCCCGAGTAATCCTGAATCCACCTCCAATTCCAGTGACAAATGCCTCTGTATGGCACTTTAAGCGCAGGGCCTAACCAGAATTCCCAGTCAAGTCCTTCTGGAACCTCCATAACGGGTGGTGTTCCAATAGACTTTCTGCCATCGGGCAATCCCACTTCCACATATGTTACATTACCAATTCGGCCATTCACTACCAGTTCAGCACCTTTTCGGAAATTCTCAACCGACCGTTGCCAGCTGCCTGTTTGCCAAATGATATTATTCTTTTTTACAGCATTCACAATAGCCTGCCCTTCGCGGATACTTCTTGCAAGAGGCTTTTCTCCGTAAATGTCGAGCTTTTTATTAGCACAACTTACCGCAACGATGGCATGCCAATGGTCGGGCAAAGCCATAGCAACTGCATCTAACTTTTCCTTTTCGAGAAACTCGCGAAAATCGGCATATGTACGACAATCAGTATTACCATATTGCTTATCTACAAGTTCTTTTGCCGAGGCATTATTACTTTTGTCGACATCGCAAACAGAAACAAATTGGAATTCCTTTTTTGCCAGAAAACTCCTCATATTGCT
>JAAUTT010000681.1 GCA_012031335.1 Bacteroidales bacterium
TTCTGAGATGGATGGTACCGATAAAATTTGGGAGCAATTAGTTCAGAGGGCCGACCATACTAAAAAAAAGGGCAAAAACAGGCCGGTCAAGTATCTTTTTAAAGGTAGCTGGTATTGCTGCTCTTATTGCAGTAGCTTTTATTAGTGGCATGCTGGTTTCGAAGGTATTACCTCAAAAAAACACGATAAGTGCTGATTGATCTCACCGAAATGATTACTCCAATGGGGGCAAAATCGCAGTGCATACTGCCAGATGGAACAAAAGTTTGGTTAAATGCCGGGAGCAGGCTCACCTACAAAAAATCGTTCAACGAAAAGGAAAGAGTGGTTAATTTAACCGGCGAAGCATTTTTTCAGGTAAAAACAAATAAAGAAAAACCCTTTATTGTCCAAACATCCAAATTAAGTGTGAAAGCATTGGGCACAACATTTAATGTTAAGGCCTATGCCGAAGATAAACAAGTAACAGCTACCCTTGTGGAAGGCATCATTTTGGTTGAAGGGAAAGGAGCTGATTCGAAAAGCTTTAGTGTTAAACTTAAGCCAAGGCAAAGTATTACCCTTAAAGAAAGTGAAATAATAGATAAACAAAAATTAACTGAACAAAAAAGTCCCGAAAATAGCAAGAGTATCGAAATTGCGCCTTCAGTAGAGGTTCAGGAGGTGATTAACACAGTTAAATATACATCATGGAAAGATTCCTTGTGGCAAATTGAAGCAGAAAATCTTGAAGATTTGGCCATAATGATAAGCCGAAGATTCAATGTGAAAATATATAATGAGTCGGCTGGACTGAAAGACTATCGCTTTACAGGTACTATCCGCAACGAAACGTTAGAGCAGGTATTAAATATTTTGCGGTATACAACCCCTTTAAAATATAAGGTAGGAAAAGGCGAGGTATGGTGGACTCTAGATTCGCGTCTTAAAGAGGATTATTCAAAAGTTCTTAAAAGTAAGCATTAGGTTTTATATTTATAACAAACACTAATAACTACACTATGGCAAAAACGAACAGTACCTAAAAAGAAAGCCGCATCGCGGCGGCTTCCCTTATTACATTCTTTATTTTACCCGGCATTCTTTGCAGAGAATGTCAAGTATTAATGTTTAAAAAATACAAAACAAAATTATGAAAAAAAAATCATACTGGTATCCTTTTACCCTGCCAAAAGGACTGTTAAAAACACTAACTATAATGAAAATTACACTTTTTTTAAGTTTAGTTTCGGCTCTTTGTGTTAATGCTTCGGTTTTCTCGCAAAGTCAGAAAATTAACCTAAAAGCCGATCAGGTAACAATAAAAGATTTACTTAAAGTCCTTGAGAAAGAAAGCGAACTGCGTTTTTTCTATAATGAGGATTTCGCTGACCTTAACCGCACGGTTTCGGTGAATGTTACCGACACAAAATTGGGCGATGTGCTCGATAAAGTATTCACTGATGCAAATATCTCTTATAAAATATTGGACAATAGCATCGTAGTAATATCGCCAGTGTCTTTTTTGCAACAGCAAAAAGTGACCGGTACTGTTACCGATGTAACAACAGGCGAGCCGGTTATTGGAGCGAATGTTATAATTGAAGGCACCACCATTGGAGTTATAACAGATGTGGATGGGAAGTTTGGCCTGGATTTACCTAAACCTGATGCTATTATTGTTATTTCTTATCTTGGATATAATTCAGAGAGAATTACTTTCAATGGGCAATCAGTTTTGGATATTAAACTTGTACCCGACATAACTAAACTTGATGAAGTTGTTGTTATTGGTTATGGTAAGCAATCACGCAGGGAGATTACAAGTGCAATCTCATCTGTTAAAAGTCAGGATTTAGAAAATATACCTGTCGCAAGTTTAGACAATCTTTTACAAGGCAAAGCATCAGGAATGCAGGTAAGCCAGAATTCCGGGCAACCAGGTGGAGCTATATCTGTTCGCATTAGGGGGAATTCTTCTGTTCAGGGAGGTAATGATCCGCTTTATGTTGTGGATGGTATGCTTATACAATCAAACAGTATTGACAGGCTGGCAGATGGTGGGGGAGGAAGTAATCCGTTAACTGATATTAATCCTAGTGATATTGAGTCTGTTCAGATTCTTAAAGATGCGGCAGCTACTTCAATTTATGGGGCAAGGGCATCAAATGGAGTTGTATTAATTACAACAAAACGGGGGCAAAACTGGTGCGCCAACAATTAAGGCAAGTTATTATTATGGTATGCAGGAAATAACAAAAACAATTCCGCAAATAAATGCACCACAATTTAGGGAATATGTGAGGGAAGCGTGGAAAAATTCCGGTCGTGATATTAATACAGGGGATCCAATTCAAGTAATAGATTCAATTGCTTATGGCAAGGATTTTTTATTGGCAGAAAGCTTTATTTCAAAAAGCTCCTATGAGTAATTATGAAGTTTCTGTAAGCGGCGGACAAGATAAAATAAGTTATTTCTTAAGTGGATCTTACCTTAATCAGGATGGTATAATGAATAATTCTAAATTTAATAGAGTCACAGCCAGAGCCAATGTTGAATATCAAGCCACAAAAAAGCTGAAAATAGGAAATAGTTTTACTTTCAGCAGAAGCAACAGCAACCGGATTACCGAATCTAATGTAGATTCAAGGGGAGTGATTTACCGCACATTGACTCGTCCTCCAACCGAATCTCCATATAATGATGATGGCTCTTTAAGACCCAATAATCCCATTAATACTCTTTTAAATTCATATCAGCACACAGGTTCTAACCGATTGATCGGGAATGTTTTTGGGGAATTAAATATTACCGATAATTTAAGTTTTAAATCATCTTTGCCTTAGATCTGCTAAGTTTTAAGGAAGACAGGTTTTATCCTTCCACAATTTTTTCGTTTGGAGGTGCGCAGCGAACCGGGCAGTCAGCGGTAACTCAACAGTTAAATTGGGTTAACGAAAATACGCTTACTTTTATGCCCAAATTGGGAGAAAAACATAATCTTACTGCGTTAGCTGGTCTTAGTCAACAGAAAAATACTACAGAAATTATTGGAGGAAGTGGTTCTCAATATTCAACAGATCTCATACCAACTCTTAATGCTGCTGCACAGCGAGATGCGCTTTATACATATGAAACAGCTTATGGTATACTGTCCTATTTTGCCAGGGTAAATTATACGTTTGATGGGAAATACATGATAGGGGCAACCACCAGATATGATGGTTCATCCCGTTTTGGTGCGAATAATCGGTTTGGGTTTTTCCCCTCAGCATCCATAGGTTGGAGGGTAAAGGAAGAAAATTTTCTTAAGGACGTTCGCTTTATTGATGATTTGAAGATAAGAGGGAGCATTGGAAAAACGGGAAATCAGCAAATTGGTAATTTTGTATCCCGAGGCTCATTAGCCCTTGGAGGGAATTATAACGGATCCGGAGGGATAGTGCCGTCTGCAAGTGGGTTACCTAATCCCGATTTATCATGGGAAAGTACAACTCAGTTGGATATTGGATTCGATATTTCAGTTTTCAACAACCGCATAACTATTGCCGGCGATTATTATCAAAAACAAACTGTCGATCTCTTGTTTAACAGAGTAATCCCAGCTCAGTCTGGCTATAATACTATTGGTGTTAACTTAGGTTCAATTGAAAATACAGGAAGTGAATTTGAGCTTTCTACGCAAAATCTAATCGGTGTATTTAAATGGTCAACTTCTTTCAATATCGGCTTTAATAAGAACAAGGTTTTGAGCCTTCCAAACAATGCTGATATTGTGAATGGAAGGTCTATCCTTAGAGTTGGAGAGCCAGTTAGGGGCATTTTACGGATTTAAACAATTGAGGGTTTCCCTACTGATGCCGATAATGTGAATCAGCTTA
>JAAUTT010000682.1 GCA_012031335.1 Bacteroidales bacterium
TAGCTTGAAAAAAAAATTAACACTTACTTTAATATCTGTCCAACCTATTAAAAAAAAAAATAATACTTTGTAATTCAAATTAATAAGTAAAAACCAAATAGATTATTTATACTTATTAATAAAAATGAACTAAAAAAAAAAAAGTAAGATTAATTGAAAATATTCAAAGCGTTGGTGAGAAAAAAAAAAAAAACTATTCCACAAAAAACAAAAAATATTAATTTTGTTAATAAATCAAGTAAGTTTAATTCAATTATATTAATTCATGAATCGACCCTGCCAGTTTGATTCCGGCAAGGTCGTAAATGAGTTTGCTAATCTTCATCTTCTCTAGGGCTGGGTTGCATTTGTTTATCCATATAGGCTGAAACTGTTGAGTCGGGCATAACACTGGCTCCGGCAACCATAGTTTTGTTTTTAAGACCAGGAATTACCTTATCCTTTCCCTCCATCAGCGCCTGATACCCTTCTTTGGCTACTTCAGCCGGATCGGCCCTTGTGCCTTCCTTCACCATTTTGCATCTTCCATATCTGCTTTGCGGAAGAAGTCGGTATCGGTAACACCTGGCAGGAGGGCTGTTATCACCACCCCAGTATCTTTGCATTCGCGTCTTATACCTTCAGTAAAAGTTGTAATAAACGACTTTGTAGCATGGTATACTGCCTGCAAGGGAGCTGGGAGTTCGCTGCCTATGGAAGAAACATTGAGAACTTTCCCGTTGTTACGTGCAATCATATCGCGCAGGAAGCATTTAGCAAGAACAACATACGCCACAATATTGAGGTTGATGATATCCAACTCCCGCTGAATGTCGTTATCGATAAACAATCCATACTGACCTTGTCCGGCATTATTTACCAATACATCCACCCGTATGCCTTTGTATTTTATTTCGTCGTAAATATCAAAGGCTGCTTCGGTTTTCATAAGATCCTTGCGGATAGTAATTACATCTACCTTATAAACATTCTGGAATTCATGAGCTGTTGTGAGAAGTTCTTCATGATCGCGTGCAACAATAATCAGATTATATCCATCTTTTGCAAACAACCTGGCCAGTTCATAGCCAATACCGGACGTCCCTCCGGTAATTAATGCATATTTCGGGTAATTTTCCATAGCATCAAGTTTTTTAGTATAATTAAGTTAACGGCTTGACGTTATGTTTGTTCGTGAAATTCTACTATAAATGGCCAAAGCAAAAATATAGTGAGACCTTTATAGTTCAAAAATTCTAGAACTGAAAATATTCTAATTTTCTCCCAGCTTATTCGTTTTTTGCTCTGGATCTTCTGACTGGTTTTTCTGTCTTGTCATGTATGATATACCCGGACGTATAATTCGCATGGAATATCCTTGGATGTATCGGGTGGAAAATTCCGGATAAAGAAATTATTTCCAGGATTCAGAACAGGCATATTGTCTATATTGTCAGTACTCATAATGGGTTGGTTCCTGGCCAGAAAATCCGGTTGTTTTTTGGGGTTTTGAAGTTCGAAACTTTCCAAAGGGTTTGTAAAACCCTGCTTATTTTCAGGTATTTTCAAAAGGAAATCCCCCTTGTATAACCTGAAATTATGTATAAGTGAATCGGTCGGTGTTTGGGCTTGTGTATGCAAAACCGGCATGAGACCTAAATACTATCAATGCAGCAATTACAAGTTTTTTAGGCATTGGCTTTATTATTATGTTTCTGCGAAAATTATGAAATTGGTAAAAAAAATGCAATAGCTAATTAAGGGAGGTAAAATTCGAAAGTGATGCCAGCTTGCTTATGGATTTTGTTTATTTGGAATAAAAAATGAAAATCTGCTTCCATTATCGGGTTGACTTTGCGCCCAGATACACCCTCCATGGCGTTCAATAAATTCTTGCAAAGAATTAAACCAAGTCCCGTTCCTGTTTCTCGGGATGTGCCCATTGTGGAATACTTGGTATCGATACGGAATAATTTGTTTAAATTTTCTGCAGATGCCTATTCCGTCATCTTCTATACTAAAAGTTATTCCATCCTTGTTTTCGGTAGCTTTAATATGGATATGACCGTCTTTTCGGGTAAACTTAACTGCATTATGTATCAAATTCCGCAATACTGTTTGAATCATATTTTTATCAGCCATTATAAATATTTTTTCAGGAATATCTAAAGTTAATACCTGATTTTTATTTTCCAGGGCTGATTTTAATTCTCCCAGGCAATATTTAACTTCTTCGGCCAGAAATATTGGAGTAGGATCGAATGAAATTGTTCCGGTTTGAGAGCGAGCCCATTCAAGAAGATTAGACAGCAATGTGTATCCTCGTTTAGACGTGTCGTGAATAATCCGGTGCAATTTCTGAATATTTTCCTGATCAAGATGAGAGCGCGATAGCAGCAATTCGGATGAACCGATAAGATTGGTAAAAGGATTTTTGAGGTCGTGGGCTATAATGCTGAAAAATTTGTCTTTAGTGGCATTTAATTCCTTAAGCTCCAATGCATTTTTTTAATTTGTTGACTGGCAATTTTTAAATCGGTGATATCGAAAAGAATTATGCTGTATCGTACACCCGCAGTTGAGGTTGCAAAAACACTCGTATGGCAGCGAAACCACTTTTGATTTTCATGTTTATCGATAAGTATCCATTCATTTTCTTTGTAATGCGTATCACCTTCAAAAATGAACCTGCTAAAATTGTCTCATTCCGAAAGCTGGCATTTATCCAGAATATTGTCATTGCTTTCTTTACTAAAACCTAAAATATCCTTAAAAAGGGCATTGGCATAAGCGATTTCTCCTTTGGCATTAAACTCACAAATAAGTGCATTGCTTTTTTCGGTCAGCATTCTGAATTGTTCTTCACTTTTAAAGAGATTGCTGTTTAGTTTCAGCAACTTCTTTTCGTTTTCTTTCTTTACTTTCAACTCTTTTTGAAGACTATCGAATAATTCAGCGTTTTTTAAAGCAAGAGATAATGCAGTTGAAAACCGGTTAAGAAAGTGAATCAGATCAGAGGGAAAGTTTTGTTTTTTTATAAAAATTAAAGAATATAGCTCCAATAGAGTCTTTTCGGGCAAACAGGGGAACAACAATAACCGAGTGTATGCCCCATTGTATTAGTCGGGGATTGTTTGCTCTGGGGTCCTTAAATGCATCCTCGATAAGGATTATTTTTTTCTTTCGCAGGGCAAGAAGTGCATGCGGTTCTTCCTCGCGTGGAACTTTTAAACCGATGGGCGCGGATAATTTATAGACATGATTTACTACCCATTCATGCTGATTAAGTAATGATACAGCAGCCGAATCAGATTGAATGGCCTGTGCTGCCATTTCCATGGCATGCTGGGTTATTTCAAAACTGCTCAGGGAACTGTGTAACTCCCGTTCAATACCATTTAGGATATTGTTGTAATATTCAATCTTTTTTTCCTGGGTAATATCGCGCAAAAAAACCTGATAAATCTGGTTTTTATCATCCGATATATTAACTGCCATTACATCAGCTTCCCTTATACCACCGTTAAGCTGTTTTATCTTAACGGTTCCTCCTGTAGATAATTCACCATTGGCTAATTTTGCAAACCTCAGCTGAACTTTTTCAATATCATCAGGATGAATAAATTCGTATGCATTACTTCCTGTAATATCAATCAGGTGTTTAGCTCCAAAGAGTTGCAATGCGGCCGGATTGGCATATTCTAATAATCCATTTTTACGGGTTATAACTGCCAATGGAGAATAATCATTAATCCGCCGATGGATCATAATGCTTTCTGTGACTGCTTGTTTGAATTTTATATTGTAATCGATACTGTGCCATACAGTTAAGGCTCCAGTTACTTTGCCATTTTGATAAATTGGAGAGGAACTGGTTTCCAG
>JAAUTT010000683.1 GCA_012031335.1 Bacteroidales bacterium
GCGGGTCGCCCTTGCCCTGTTTTAACAAGAGCGGAAAAATCAGTTTCAAAACCAATTCCAACAAAAGCCAAGGCAAAAAAAGCGGTTTGTATGGTCTTGAGATAATCTTTGGTTGCTGCAACATCTGCAGGTTGTACAAGAAAAGAAAAAATAAGAGATGTAGCTATAAAACCAAGTACAAATTTTGGAAAACGTTCCCAGATAAGTCCAAAATTAGCTTTTGAAGTTTTAGGTTTTCCGGCCTCGCCCTTTCCACTTAAAACCCAGAATAAAGAAATGGCAACAGCTGCAAAGCCAATAAGCACGTTTTGGGAAAACTTAACAATGGTACTATATTTCAAAGCTTCTTCGCCTAGTATCGTTCCCGAAGCAACCACGGCGCCTGTGGTATCGATAGTTCCACCAAACCAGGCTCCTGCCTGCGCAGGATTCAAACCTAAATATTGAGCTGCTATAGGCATCAGAATCAACATTGGTAAAGCAACAATCAACACAAGACTAACTACATACGATAATTTTTTTCCATCACCTTTTATAGCACCGGCTGTAGCTATTGCTGCTGACACTCCACAAATCGAAACTGCGCTCGAAAGCATAAGAGCCATTTCATCATCTACCTTTAACTTTTTGCAACCCAATATGCAAAAAACCATACTACAAGCACAACTACCAATGCTTGCACCAGGCCAAGAGAACCTGCCTTAATTATATCACCAAAAATGATTCCCGAACCAAGTACAACCAAACCTGTTTTAACAAAAAATTCGGTATGGAGGTTTTGTTCTATCCATTTGGGTAGCCCAAATACATTTCGCAATAAAATCCCAAGTAATAAGGCGAAAATCACATATTCAAAACCATAATACTTAATTGGCTTAAATCCGGAAATTCCAAGACTTATAAGGCTTACAACAAACAAAACAACAATGGTAGCTATTAAAGAAAATATTTTTTTCTTCCCCAGAAAAAATGTCAGTATACCTGTCAGAACCAGCATAAGTAATATGCCCAAAAATGAGATAAGATTTTGACCGTTTAAAAATATTTCTTTGAGCGTAGCACTATCGGACCATCCAAATTTGGAGTTGGGAAATAAAAACCTGCCCATGCAGTTAAAACAATAATAATACCTGCAAAAAATGCCAGCCAGTCTTCGTTACGTAAAAGTTTTGTCATAGTTAGTTTCTGTCATTTTTCCAGCTTTCTCACTCAAACCCACACCCAAAACATTTTCAGGACTGGTTTACAGACAGTTCAACTGGTTTAAGTTTCTGTGTAAAAAAGGTGAAATTATACATTAATAATTAATTACAAAATGAGGTTAGGGATTAATCGCACTTTTTATCGACAAGAAATGTAGTTTCATAAAATGCAGGAAAAATTGATACCCAAATTTTGTATTCTAGTTTATCATTCTTATCGGTTGATCAAAAGAAATCCTTTATATAAGCGCATTTCGGAACTTTGCGGCATCCTTTTTGTTTACTTTACATCAATAAATTTTTATTTTAAAATGAAATACTCAAAAAAAATTATATCATGCTGATTTTGCTTCAACAAGAGTGGTTCGCCCGAAAAATCAATTTGTAAGATTCATTACGGATACAATTTTCGCTCCCTGGTATTTAATTCTATTTCTTATTGTTTGCGCCTTTTATCCAACAGCAATATTTGCCGACAGTTACAGATTTGTGAAACTACAGTATCTGCGGCTGAGCAACGAAAATTTAAGGAAAGGATTTTATCATGACTTATCTCGTTTTTCGATTGGCAACTGGAAGCATTTGATATCAAATTAATTATCTAAATATTCAAAAAAAAATGCCGGGCAAATCCGGTCATTTTTGAATACTTTTAATCTACACGGGAATTAAAATTCCTAAGTTTATAATTTTTAATATTTGGTAATATTATATCCTCCATCATCTATAGCCGAAAAAGCTATATTTGTAAAAATTTAAAGTATGACTTTTTTCTTTTTAGGAATAACCGTATTAATTTCATTCATGGCTTTTAATCAGCCTGAGGTCTTTTCGAAACTTCAATTAAATCCCTATCAGGTATACCATCGAAAAGAATGGTACCGGCTTATTACTCATGGCTTTGTACATGTCGATTGGATGCACCTGATAATTAATATGTTTGTTCTGTTTTCTTTTGGTCAGGGTGTTGAAAATCTGTTTCAGAATCTGCAAGATGCAGGTTACCTCAATTTTTATCAATTATGGTATGCTGGATTTTACATCAGTGCTATCGTAATCGCCTCGCTGCTTACAGTTGCCAAACATAAGGATAACCACTATTACAATTCAGTTGGAGCCTCCGGAGCTGTTTCGGCAGTTGTATTCTTTTTCATATTTTTCGATCCTTACAACAAACTTTTACTTTTTGCCATTATCCCCATTCCGGGAATTGTATTTGGAGTTGCTTATTTAATTTACTCTCAGTATATGAGCCGTCGAAGCAACGACAACGTTAACCACGATGCGCATTTTGTAGGCGCTGTTTATGGTTTTCTCTTCCCGCTGCTTATTAAATTTTCGCTTATCAACTATTTTATTCAAAACTTTTTTAACTTTTCGATTTCTTCTAATAAATGAATAAAGCAATTTTTTTGGACAGGGACGGTGTAATCAATAGAGAAAGAGGCGAATATACCTGGAGAATAGAAGATTTTGAAATTAATCAGGGGCTTGTCGAATTTCTTAAAACAGCGCAGGCAAAAGGTTATTTATTAATAGTTATTTCAAACCAGGGAGGTATACAAAGGGGAATTTACACATTAAACGATGTAAAAATTGTTCATAATTACCTTATAGAAGAATTGAAAAGGAAGGAGTGCAAATAACCGATATATATATTTGTCCCCACCACGATAAATCCGAAAGATGCCTTTGCAGAAAACCGCAATCGATTATGCTCGAAAAAGCTATTGCGCGATTTGATATTAATGTTAAAGAATCATATTTTTTTGGTGACAGCAAAAGGGATATTGAGGCAGGAAATGCTGTCGGAGTAAATTCAATACTGGTACAGCCAAATACAAACCTGATTCAGCATATTTCTTTGCTAAGTTAATTTAATCCGGGATTCTCAGGGAAATTTGACCATATCTTGTACTTCTCTCCTAAAGTTATCATCGTTTCCTTCCAGATATTTGAATTCTGATTCATTATTTCACCCGATTTTACTTCCGTAACCAGCCAGGAATTCTGTTTAAGCTCATTTTCAAGTTGACCGGCCTGCCATCCGGAATAGCCAAGAAAAATCGAATCTGAGATGGATGAATTTCTTTTGCAGCGCACATTTCCCTAATAGTATCGAAATCTCCGCCCCAGTATACATTACCGAATACATGTTCGGAATAAGGAATAAGCTCCCCAAGCGTATGCAGATAATGTAATGTATTGGTACTAACTGGTCCTCCAATTGCAACTGTGGCATTAAAATCAGGGAAATCCTCCATTACCTCATTGATATTTACATCGAGTGATTTATTTAACACGAAACCGACCGAACCTTCGGAAGTGTAATCGGTAAGTAAAACAAGTGAACGTTTAAAATATGTATCCTGTAAAAATGGTTCAGCTACCAGTACTTTTCCCCTATGAGGATCAACCTTGTTATACTCAATCTTAAAAATGTTGAAATCCAGTTCCATAACCAAAAGTTTAATTCAACGATAAAATTTAAGAAAACTGAACAAAAAATGTACCTATGAAGACTCTAAATAAGAAGAATATTATTCAAAATTATAATTCTTATTTTCAGGAATTTACGCCCTCTTTTCTAAGCTTGCTCTTATTTATACCAAAAGTAAAATATATGATTAAGCCAGCTAAAAGCCATATTAAGAA
>JAAUTT010000684.1 GCA_012031335.1 Bacteroidales bacterium
TTTCTGGCTACTTCTAACAGCTGGATTTATACCTATATGGATATCCTTTTCTTTAAAAGGTTTCCTGGTTTATATCCTGATAATTATGAGTGCAAGAGTCTGCATTTCCATTACAAGTGGACAAAATATCTTCAAAAATTTAATTTTTCATTTTCCGCAACAATTTTCACTTGGTTTGTTTATATACAAGGCAATTTTCAATAAACAAACCATATGGAAAGGACGAAATATATCTTAATTGTAATTTTATTATTCAGTGGAATAGCAGGTTTGTATGCCTCTCAAAAACAAAGTATCTACCAGGCTTATATATCAGGTAATATGAAACTTTGGAAGAAAACCATGGATGATATGGAACTGCAAAAAGCCAAATCCAACGATTTTTTACTTGAGCTGATCAATTACCAGTATGGGTATATTGGCTGGTGTTTAGGAGAAAAGGAATGGGATTTGGCAGATAATTATATTGCCAAAGGTGAGAAAAACATCGAAATACTTGAAAAATCGGGATATAAGGCTTCTATGACGCAGGCATACCGTTCGGCTTTTTATGGTTTTCGTATTGGTTTAAATAAGTTTCAGGCTCCGTTTATTGGTCCAAAAAGTGTTGATTGTGCCAAACAAGCCATGAAACTCGATGCCACTAATCCATATGGCTATATTCAATATGGAAATTCGCAGTATTATATGCCTGCAGTCTTTGGAGGATCTAAAGCTTTAGCTCTTGAACATTACAAAAAAGCTGAAAAACTGATGGAACAGCAAAAGGAACAGGCAAAAAATGACTGGAATTATTTAAGTCTGCTCACCATGATTGCCAAAGCATATACCGAAATGGACCAGAAAACAGCGGCCAAAGCTTATTACGAAAAAATTTTAAAACTCGAACCGGGATATATTTGGGTAAAAAATGAATTGTATCCAAAACTGCTGAAAGAAATGAGATAAGGAATAAGGTTGTTGGCCTCCCACGCCAGAGTTGTTTTTGGTTGAAGTTTTAAACACAAACTCCCCAAAAAACATTTCTTTATATTTACAAATTACAAAACTTATAAAAAATGATTTATTATATCAGCGGACTGGGAGCTGATCACCGTGTATTCGAATTTCTGAATATACCTTTCCCATATAAGCATATAATATGGGTAAAACCTGATAAAAACGACACTTTAGCATCTTATTCCCTCAGATTGCTTCCCCAGATAAACACTTCCGAAGATGTTATTTTAGCAGGCGTTTCATTTGGAGGTATGATATGCCAGGAAATAGCTAAATTGATTCCTTGTAGTAAGGTAATTATAATTTCAAGCATAAAAAGTCCCCAGGAGATGCACTGGCAGCTAAAATTGGTTCGAAATACACGAATTGACAGACTTTTCCATTCATCTCTGCTTAAATTTATGAATTTTCTAACCGGACCATATTACTTCGGAACGCAGTCGGCCGAAGAAATAAAACTTCTGAAGGCAATTATTAAAGATACCGACAAAAAAATTTATGAAGTGGGCTATCAATGCCATAATGAAATGGGAAAACCCAGATCCCTGTTGTAATCTGATCCATATTCATGGAACGGATGACCGGGTTTTCCCGCCGGATAACATAAAAAATTATATACCTGTTAAGCATGGAAGTCATTTTATGATCGTTAACCGTTCAACTGAAATTAACCATATAATGATGAACTATCTGGGAAAAACAGATAGTTTTTAACGATGAACCTTTCCCTTTCACATAGCCCTTTTTTATGCTTTGTCGAACAGTTTTATTAATTTTAGGGTTTTACAAGAAAGCAATTCGTAAATGATCGAAAAAATAAAAAGTTCAAAATTAATTCTGGTGATATTCGGAGCGTCGGGCGATCTCACAGAACGTAAACTGATCCCAGCATTATACGACTTAAATGCCCAGAACCTACTTCCCGATAATTTTGCTGTACTTGGAGTGAGCAGAACTGAAATGACTGATGAGGATTTCAGAGAAAAAATGAAATCGGCAGTTGAGAAAATTTCTTGAAGTAAAAATATTAAAAACGGCAAAAGTACTTGAGGAGTTTATACCATCCCTGCATTATATCGCTATTAACACATCAAACCGCGACGATTACAGTAAATTAAACAAACGGTTGGACGAACTCGATCAGGAATTTCAAACAGGTGGCAATATTCTGTTTTACCTTTCCACGCCACCCAATTTGTACGGTATCATAGCCGGTCATCTTGATGCATTTGGACTGCCCAAACAGGATAAGGGTTGGAGAAGAATCATTGTGGAAAAACCCTTTGGCTACGACCTTGAATCGGCAAAAAAACTGAATCGTGAAATTCTGGGTATTTTCAATGAAGACCAGGTTTATCGTATCGACCATTACCTGGGAAAAGAAACAGTATCAAAATATTCTGGTTACCAGGTTTTCGAACGGGATATTTGAACCTATCTGGAACCGCAATTTTATTCATCACATCGAGGTTACTTCATCTGAAGAAATCGGCGTTGAAAACAGAGGTGGATATTATGATGGATCAGGTGCTGTGCGCGATATGGTGCAGAATCACCTGTTACAGCTTGTAGCTATGGTTGCAATGGAACCGCCTACAAATGCCGATGCCCGCTCCATTCGAAATGAAACACTGAAGGTATTTCAATCCATCCGTCCCTTAAGTAAGGAAGATATTTATCATAATGTTATCCGTGGTCAGTATAAAGCTTCAAAAATCCGTGGCACCGAAGTAAAGGGTTACCGGGATGAAAACAATGTTCCATCGTGCTCCAAAACAGAGACATACGTGGCCATGAAGTTTTTTATTGATAATTGGCGGTGGAGCGGTGTCCCTTTTATATTCGAACTGGTAAAAGACTCCCAATCCGTGTTACCGAAGTGGTAATCCACTTTCACCCAAGTCCATTAAGTCTTTTTACCAAGGAGCACGATAACAGTCTTTCTACCAACCAGCTTGTCATACGTATCCAACCTGATGAGGGACTTTTATTAAAATTCGGAATGAAAGTTCCCGGGGCTGGTTTTAAGGTTCAGGAAACAGGGATGGATTTTCATTATTCAAGTCTTTCGGAAAACCATCTTCCTAGCGCTTATGAACGATTGCTACTCGACTGCATGCTCGACGATGCTACTTTATATATCCGTGGCGATGCCGTAGAAGCCACCTGGGAATTTGTTGATCCAATTCTCAGAACCTGGAAGGAAAATCCGGAATTTAAATTATTTGGATATCCCGCAGGAACCTGGGGGCCGGATGTAGCTGACAACCTGATCGAAGGGCCGGTGCGCTCCTGGCGATATCCATGCCGAAATTTAACTTCCGACGATTCGTATTGTGAACTTTGAAAGTGAATTCTATGAAAATATTCTTCCGTTCAAAAATTTTACCTACACCTGAAGACACAGCCGAAATGCTGGCAAAGGATTTCATCCGGTATACAGAGGAAATGTTCCGTTTCAGGGAGAACCTATATATTGCACTTTCGGGAGGGTCCACTCCTAACCTCTTTTTTGATATATTGGCGCAGGAGTACCCTAAGGCAGTAGTATGGAAAAGACTTCATTTTTTCTGGGTTGATGAGCGTTGTGTGCCTCACCAACATATAGAAAGCAACTTCGGGAATGCTTTCGAACGATGCTTTTCGAAGGTAGATATCCCGAGAGAGAACCTGCATCCTGTATTGGGTGGAGAAAATCCGGTTTCGGAAACTGTACGATATACTGGAGATATTCTTTCGCATGTTCCCTGCACAGGAGGATTCCCGATATTTGATCTTATCTTACTGGGTATGGGCGAAGACGGACATACAGCTTCAATTTTTTCCCGGCCCAAAGAACCAAATTTGGTTTTA
>JAAUTT010000685.1 GCA_012031335.1 Bacteroidales bacterium
CTGCCCGAAAGCAGCTATTCTATTCATTGTTTAAATTACTTTATCAGTGTCTCCATAATGTCGGCCTTCTTCGTTTCGCTTGCCAGAAAACAGGTCATTTACTCCAGTAAACTCCATTTTTTCTGGCTTCGCAAGCCTCGAATGCGAACATTCTGAACAGACACGCACTAAAAGACTTAACTATTTACTGTACCCGTAAATGGCAAGGTCGCCCAGTTCTTCTTCAATACGAAGGAGCTGGTTGTATTTTGCCATTCTGTCGGAGCGGCTCAGTGAACCGGTTTTGATCTGGCCCGAATTGGTTGCCACAGCGATATCGGCTATGGTAGCATCTTCGGTTTCGCCCGAACGGTGCGAAGTAACTGAAGTATAACCGGCCCTATGTGCCATTTCAATAGCATCGATGGTTTCGGTTAAAGTACCAATCTGGTTCACTTTTATGAGAATGGAGTTGGCGCAACCCATATCGATACCTTTTTTAAGGAATTCAACATTGGTTACAAAAAGGTCGTCGCCTACAAGCTGGCATTTAGTGCCAATTTTATCGGTAAGCAGTTTCCATCCGTTCCAGTCGTGTTCGCTCATACCATCTTCAATAGAGTCGATGGGATATTTTGCGATCAGCGAAGCCAGAAAATCGGCTTGTTCTTCCGAAGTTCTTAAAGCGCCTTTGTCGCCTTCAAACTTTTTATAATTGTATTTTCCGTTTTCATAAAACTCCGAAGCAGCGCAATCGAGTGCAATGGAAACATCACCGCCGTCTTCTTTTCTTCCCGGTTTGTAGCCGGCATCTTTAATGGCCTGAATGATTGATTCGAGGGCATCTTCGGTACCGTTCAATGTAGGGGCAAAACCGCCTTCATCGCCAACTGCTGTGCTAAGGCCTCTTCCCTTTAAAACTTTTTTAAGTGAGTGGAAAACTTCGGCGCCCATTCGTAATCCTTCCCTGAAACTGGGAGCGCCAACCGGACGGATCATGAATTCCTGGAAAGCAATAGGGGCATCGGAGTGCGAGCCACCATTAATGATGTTCATCATAGGAACCGGCAGAACTTTGGCATTTGTTCCACCGATATAACGGTATAAAGGCATATCGTGATACAACGCCGCAGCTTTGGCAACGGCCAGTGAAACACCAAGCATGGCATTGGCGCCAAGTTTGCTTTTTGTTTTGGTACCGTCGAGTTTCAACATTGTTTTGTCGATTGCAACCTGATCGAGGGCATTCATTCCGATAATTTCTTTGGCAATTGTTTTATTTACATTTTCAACAGCCTTTAAAACACCTTTGCCCAGGTATCTTTTTTTGTCGCCATCCCTTAATTCAAGCGCTTCATTTTCACCTGTGGAGGCTCCTGAAGGTACAGCAGCCCTTCCAACAAAACCGCTGGCCAGGGTAACTTCTACTTCGATGGTAGGATTTCCACGAGAATCGAGAATTTCACGAGCATGAACGTTTACTATTTGTCCCATATTTGTTTAATATTAATGATTGAATATTGTAATAACATAAAAAAGGGATAAAGCTTACATACTTTATCCCCGTATATGTCCTCATCTTTTCATTCAATTATTCTTCCTTTTTTTCTTCGGAAGTATCATCGGTAGTTTCAGTTGTTTCCTCAGAAGTTTCTTCGGCAACCACATCAGCAGGAGCAGCTTTGGCTGCTTTTTCTTCTTTTACTGTGGCAGCAGCAGGTTCGGCATGAACTTCAGCTTCCGATTTTTTCTTTCCACCTCTTCTTCTTCTTTTACCGGTTTTTGAAGTATCGGCTTTAGCAGCTAACATGGCTTCGTTGAAATCAACAAGTTCCATGATACACATTTCTGCACTGTCGCCCATACGGTTACCGATTCTAAGAATACGGGTATATCCACCCGGCCTTTCGGCTACTTTAGGTGAAACTTCCCTGAACAATTCGGCAACGGCTTCTTTATTCTGAAGGTAATCAAAAACAACACGACGTGAATGGGTTGAATCATCTTTTGATTTGGTAATCAAAGGTTCAACGTATACCCTCAACGCTTTTGCCTTAGCTGTTGTTGTTTTAATTCTTTTATGAAGGATAAGTGAAGCCGCCATATTTGCCAGCATAGCCTTTCTGTGGCTGCTTGTTCTTCCTAAATGATTTACTTTTCTACTATGTCGCATTTCTATCGAAAATTAGCCTGTGACGCAATCACAGGATTTAGTTTTTAAATCTCTATCAAGTTTATATTTCAATACATCCATACCGAAAGAAAGATTCATACCTTCGAGCAATTCATCGAGCTCGGTAAGTGATTTCTTACCGAAATTACGGAATTTAAGAAGGTCATTTTTATTGAATTTCACTAAGTCGCCCAGTGTTTCAACTTCGGCTGCTTTAAGGCAGTTTAATGCCCTGACTGACAGGTCGAGGTCGACAAGTTTTGTTTTGAGCAACTGACGCATATGAAGTACTTCTTCATCAAATTCTTCATTTGAGGTTGTTTCATCGGAATCGAGGGTAATTTTTTTCGTCTGAAAACAACATAAAATGGTAAATAAGAATTTTTGCAGCTTCTTTCAATGCATCTTTCGGATGGATTGAACCATTGGTTACTATTTCAATGACCAGTTTTTCGTAGTCGGTTTTTTGTTCAACACGAAAGTTTTCTACGCTGTATTTGATGTTTTTAATCGGAGTAAAAATAGAATCGATAGGAATTAGTCCGAATTCGGCATCAAGGGGTTTATTTTCTTCAGCTGGCACATAACCACGGCCTTTACTGACGTTAAACTCCATAACAAGTTCCACATCGCTCTCCATATGGCAAATTTCAAGATCGGGGTTCAACACCTCGAATGAAGTAAGGAAACGGTTCAGATCACCAGCCCTGAATATTTCCTGTCCGGTAACTTTAACATTAACCTTTTCTTCTTTAACGTCATCCACAAGTTTTTTAAACGAAACCTGTTTGAGGTTAAGAATGATATCGGTAACATCTTCAATTACTCCGGTAATCGTAGAAAATTCATGTTCAACACCATCAATTTTAATTGTTGTAATAGCATATCCCTCCAAAGATGACAGGAGGATCCGGCGTAATGCATTACCAACAGTAATCCCATAACCAGGTTCCAACGGACGGAATTCGAACTTGCCGAATTTATCGTCCGATTCTATCATGATGACTTTATCGGGTTTTTGAAAAGCTAATATTGCCATTTGATTTTGTTTATATGATTATTTTGAGTATAATTCAACAATTAACTGTTCTTTAATGGTTTCAGGAATATCTTCGCGTTCGGGCAATCCCATAACTTTTCCTGAAAGCATGTTTGAATCCCATTCGAGCCAGGTAACTCCGATACGGCTACCGGTAATAGAATTGGTAATGGTTTCGAGCGTTTTTGATTTTTCCCTTACACCAATGATATCACCTGGTTTAAGTGTGTATGAAGGAATGCTCACAATTTCTCCGTTAACTGTAATGTGTTTATGGTTTACCAATTGCCTTGCCGCATTGCGCGAAGGGGCAATATTAAGGCGATAAACAACATTATCGAGCCTCAATTCGAGAAGCTGAAGCAGAACAACGCCGGTGATACCTTTGCTGCGCTGTGCTTTTTCGAAAATGTTACGGAATTGTCTTTCCAATACACCATAGGTATATTTGGCTTTCTGCTTTTCTTTTAACTGAAGACCGTACTCAGAAAGTTTTCTTCTTTTCTTGTTAATACCATGTTGTCCCGGAGGATAGTTTTTCTTTTCGAAATACTTATCAACACCGTAAATTGGTTCACCAAATTTTCTGGATATTTTTGTAGTGGGTCCAGTATATCTTGCCATTTATTCTATGAATTAAAAAATCATTATTAAAAA
>JAAUTT010000686.1 GCA_012031335.1 Bacteroidales bacterium
CTGGCCGATGATGCCAGTGGAAAGTTTACCGATTTCGAGGAGGATAAGGAAAAGGTGGCCGGTATTCTTAAGGAAAGAGGTATCTGGTCGGTTGAATTTATTACTACACGTAATTCGCAGGAAGTTCTCGAAGAATATGCCGGTTATTTTTATCATCAGGGTTTTGTGGTATCTTTTGGAACAGAACATAATACGCCTGCAATGGAACCTGTTCTTCTCCATTCAAGAGGTGGGAATTTGCTTAGCGATTTGCTGATAGATATCAATTATAAGGGAGCCTGTGTGATTGCGGCACATCAATATCTTTATGCAACCGAAGGTGAAGGCTACCTTGATTCTTCCGGAACACCAAATACGCTTTCCCGTTCCTCCTTTGAAGAGTTGGGTAATGCTTTAATTCATCATATTATTCGTTAAGCACATGGAAAAAGAAATTCAGGAACTGATAGATATTTCCAGATTTTATGGTATGCAGAAGGATTATGTTATTGCCGGAGGCGGGAATACATCCTTTAAAAATAGCGACAAAATCTGGATCAAGGCCAGTGGCGCTTCTCTTGCTGCTATTACTGAGGAAGGCTTTGCAATACTCGACAGGGGAAAACTGAAGGATATCTCTGCAAAATCTTACAGCTCCGATCCTTTTATCCGCGAAAGTCAGATAAAGGACGATCTTGCTGATGCTTGCATAACCAAAGATCGCCGGCCATCGGTGGAAACATCGCTGCATAATTTACTCGAAGCAAAATTTGTAGTGCATCTTCACCCTACCCTGGTAAATGGCATTATGTGCGGAAATAGTGCCAAAGAATCTACTGCTGAGCTCTTTGGAGATGAGGCATTATTTATTCCATATACCGATCCTGGTTATATTCTTTTTAAGGAAGTCGAAAGCAAAGTTGAACTATACAAGAGAGAAAATGGCACTGAACCAAAAAATAATCATGCTACAAAAATCATGGAATTTTTTGTCGGGCGCCAATGATATCGAACCTATCAAAGCAATTTATCAGCAGGTAATTGATAAAATACTATCAAATGTTAAATCCCTTCCGGTTGATGGGTCTTTGGCTGTTCCTTCAATCGTTACCGAAGTGCTTCCGGCATTGCGTATCATCGCTTCGGGTGATGTACTGAAAACAGTTAAAATCAGAAATAACAAACTTATTTCGGAGTTTCTGAAAGATGAAAAAGGCTTTTCCAAAATAAGTCTACCCTTTACACCCGACATTATTGTTTATTGTAAATCGAAATATATTTATCTCGACAAGATTGAATCTCCAACTGATGTTATCTCTCAGTTTGCAGAAAAATTTAAAGAATTCATAGAACAAAACGGATATGCTCCCAAAGTTGTTTTAATTAAGAATCTCGGTCTTGTGGCTTTGGGCGATAATGCAGCTCAAACCGATATTATCCTCGATGTATTCGAAGATATGATGAAAATCTCTGCTTTGTCCGAATCATTTGGAGGTCAACATTTCATGACTGCAGATCAGATCCGGTTTATCGACACCTGGGAAGTAGAAAACTACCGTCGTAAAGTAGCGGGTGGAACCTCCAAAGGCAGGCTTGAGAATAAAATTGTAATTGTAACCGGAGCTGCCCAGGGTTTTGGCGAAGGCATAGCCCGTGGGATGAAAGAGGAGGGAGCCAATATTGTAATAGCCGACCTAAACGAACAGGTTGGCTTGCAAACAGCCGAAGCACTGAATGCCCTTAAAGGCAGTAACAGGGCTCTTTTTGTAAAAACCGATGTTTCGAAAATAGATACCCTCGAAGAACTGGTTTATAAAACAGTTTGCGAATTCGGCGGTCTCGATGTGTATATCAGCAATGCCGGAATTCTGCGTGCTGGCGGCCTCGATGAGATGACTCCCGAAAACTTTCGATCTGGTAACACGCATAAATTATAATGCTTATTTCTATGGAACCAAGGTGGCTTCGAAGGTTATGAGGCTCCAGAATAAATATAACAGGGATTATTTTACTGATATTATTCAGATCAATTCGAAATCGGGATTGAGTGGCAGTAAAAAGAATTTTGCCTATGCTGGGGGTAAATTCGGCGGGATAGGATTAACCCAGTCGTTTGCACTTGAATTGGCCCCCGACAGGGTCAAAGTGAATTCTATTTGTCCGGGTAATTTTTATGAAGGGCCCCTGTGGTCCGATCCTGTAAATGGATTGTTTGTTCAATATCTGAATGCGGGAAAAGTTCCCGGTGCTAATACAATCGACGATGTAAAAGCATTTTATATGAACCAGGTGCCGATGCAACGAGGTTGCACAACACGCGATGTATTAAAAGCTGTTTTATACCTGATTGAACAGGAATATGAAACGGGGCAGGCTTTACCTGTTACAGGTGGTCAAATTATGTTGAATTAAAGTATCAAAAAACGATTGGCGACGGTCGGGAAATATTATAAAATGTAAAATCATATTCATGAAAACCAAAGCTGTAAGACTTTATGGTAAAAAGGACCTGAGACTGGAGGAATTTGAGCTTCCTGCTATCAGGGAAAATGAGATACTTGCAAAAGTGGTTTGCGATAGTATCTGTATGTCGTCGTATAAGGCTGCCAGTCAGGGTACGGAACATAAAAGAATACCTAAAGATATTGCGAAAAATCCCGTGATTATTGGACATGAGTTTGCCGGTGAACTTGTAGAAGTTGGTAAAAAATGGGCAGGATCTTTTAAGATCGGAGATAAATTTTCCATCCAACCAGCCCTTAACTACAAGGATAGTCCTGTAGGTGTGCTCGGCGCTCCCGGATATTCCTATCGTTTTATCGGTGGCGACGCAACCTATGTGATCATTCCCAATGAAGTTATGGAGTTAGGGTGTTTGCTTCCATACAAGGGCGAAGGGTTTTATCCTGCATCTCTTTCCGAACCTCTTTCGTGCGTAATAGGAGCCATGCATGCAAATTACCATACTACTCCCGGTTCGTATGTTCATAAAAATGAAATAGTAGATGGTGGTAAAATGGCTATCCTGGCAGGTGTTGGTCCTATGGGACTGGCTGCTATAAATTATGTTTTACGTCGTGAAGACCGCAAGCCTTCCTTACTGGTAGTGACTGATATAGATCAGAAACGCCTGGACAGAGCTCAAAGCTTATACAGCACCGAAATGGCAAAAACAAAAGGTATAGAGTTGCGATATATCAATACTTCACAAATGAGCGATGTTGCCACCGAATTAAAAGCTATTTGCGGATGTGATGGATTTGATGATGTTTTTGTATTTGCTCCGGTAGCCTCAGTAATTGAAACGGCCGACAGGATGCTTGGTTTCGATGGTTGTCTCAATTTTTTTGCCGGACCTTCTAATCCTGAGTTTAAGGCTAATCTTAATTTCTATAATGTACACTATGCTTATACGCATGTGGTTGGTACAAGCGGTGGTAACACCGATGATATGAACGAGGCCCTGGATTTGATGAACAAAGGACTGGATCCGGCTGGACTGGTGACACATATCGGCGGAATCAATGCAGTTATAGATACTACACTGAACTTGCCCAATATTCAGGGAGGCAAAAAGCTTATTTATAATCATATTGAAATGCCTCTTACCGCTATCGATGATTTTTCCGAAAAAGGTAAAACAATGCCTGTATATGCTCAATTGTCGAAGATTTGCAGCAAGCATAAAGGCCTGTGGAACACTGAAGCAGAAGCGTTTTTACTGGCAAATGCCGATAAATTGAATCAGTGATTCCTGATAGCTTTGATTTTTGCCACAGTCCGTTGTGAAATTAAAGTACGCATAGGTATACTTTATTAGCACCAATTGCTCAAAAAAAATCCGGTAAACTGTTAAGAT
>JAAUTT010000687.1 GCA_012031335.1 Bacteroidales bacterium
GTTTCCAGGTTGTTATCAGGGCGACGATCAGGTTTATAAGGATTCCCGCTAAACCAGACGAATTTTATAACCCGATTTACAAGGATGTTATCCCGATCCTAGTATTACCCCGAAAAGGCGACGACTTTACCTGGTATGCTCATCCTTTGCTATGTTTCCGGGTGTACCCATTTTTCATTCTACTGATTTGGTAAATTGGAAACAAATTGGCCATGTGCTGGACCGTACCTCGCAGCTGAAAGTTGAAAATTGTGGTATCAGCGCTGGTGTTTATGCACCTCAGATCATTTATAATCCCAACAACGAAACATTTTATATGATCACAACCCAAATCTCAGGAGGTTTTGGAAATATTGTTGTTAAAACAAAAGACCCTCTTCAGGGTTGGAGTGATCCCGTTAAGCTTGACTTTAACGGCATAGACCCTTCCTTGTTCTTTGATGACAATGGAAAAGCATATGTTATTCACAACGACGCTCCTGATAAAGGTAAAGAACTCTATAACGGACATCGTGTTATCAAAATCTGGGAATACGATGTTGTCAACGACAAAGTAATTCCGGGAACCGATTTAATTATTGTTGATGGGGGAGTTGATCTTACCCAAAAACCGATATGGATAGAAGCGCCACACATTTATAAAAAGAATGGACTGTATTACTTAATGTGTGCCGAAGGAGGAACAGGTGATTGGCATAGCGAAGTTATTTTTGTAAGTAATAACCCAAAAGGTCCTTATAAACCCGCTGCGAATAACCCCATTCTTACGCAACGGTACTTCCCTAAAGACCGCGCTAATAAGGTTGACTGGGCTGGTCATGCCGATTTGGTTAAAGGTACGGACAATAAGTATTACGGCGTATTTCTCGCTATTCGTCCAAATAAAATGGATAGGGTTAATTCAGGTCGCGAAACATTTATATTACCCGTTGACTGGACCGGAGACTTTCCTGTTTTTGAAAACGGGCTTGTACCAATGTCTCCCAAACTTAAAATGCCTAAAGGCGTAACGGAAAACAAGACAGGTAAAGATGGCTTTTTCCCGAATGGCAACTTCACTTTTGCCGAAAATTTCACTTCCGAAAAGCTTGATTATCGTTGGATTGGATTAAGAGGTCCCCGCGAAGACTTTATAACATTAACCAAAAAAGGACTGCAAATTAACCCTTTCTCAACTACCATAAAGGAAGTTAAACCTACTTCCACACTCTTTTACAGGCAGCAACACAATAATTTCACATTTACAACTACCATCGAATATAAGCCGGCATCCGAAAAAGATTTGGCAGGTATCGTGTGTTTGCAAAGTGAAAGATTCAATTATGTGTTTGGAATTACCAAAAAAGCAGATGCCAATTATCTTGTGCTGCAAAGAACGGAAAGAGGGCAATCTAAAATTATCGGAAGCACCAAAATAGACATAAAAAGTCCTGTACAACTCCGGGTGAAGGCTGAAGGTGAAAATTATACTTTTGATTACTTAGTCAATGGAACTGATTTTGTAAATTTAGGTGGTCCTGTTTCGGGAGATATCCTTTCGACAAATGTGGCAGGAGGATTTACAGGTAGTTTAATAGGCTTGTATGCTACATCAGCAAACGACATTCATCCAGAGTAATAAAAATTCATGATAAAGGAAAAAATACTATTATGAGAAGGACAACGCTTATAACAATTCTTGCCCTGTTTTTTATGGGATTTGGTATAGCGCAACAACCGGCACCGGTAAAAGTGAATGAGGGTTTGTTGCAAGGTACTTTCGAAGACGGAATAGCAGTTTACAAAGGAATTCCGTTTGTCGCTCCTCCTGTTGGAGATCTGCGCTGGAAAGCTCCTCAACCCTCAGCCAAATGGGATGGTGTAAAACAAGTTACCAAATTTGCTCCAGCTCCCATGCAGGGAGGAAATCCTCCTTCAGGAAAAAGTGAGGACTGCCTGTACCTGAATATTTGGACTCCGGCAAAATCTGCAAAAGAAAAAATCCCGGTATTAGTCTGGATTTACGGTGGCGGTTTCAGCTTTGGATCGACTTCCGAACCTGGCTACAGCGGAGAAAAACTTGCCAAAAAAGGAGTTGTTTTGGTGAGCATTGCCTACAGGGTTGGACAGCTTGCATTTCTGACACACCCAGAACTAAGTGCCGAAAATCCGAATCATGTATCGGGAAATTATGGGATACTTGACCAGATAGCCGGCCTTCAATGGATACAGAAGAATATTGCAGCATTTGGTGGCGATCCTGATAAGGTAACCATATTTGGAGAATCGGCCGGTGGTATATCCGTGAGTATGTTATGTGCATCGCCCTTGGCCAGGGGTTTGTTCCATGGCGCTATTTCACAAAGTGGAGGATCGTTTGGACCAACCCGCCCAACAACCTATCCTGGCGAAAATATGAAAACTCTTGCACAGGCTGAAGCCGACGGTATCGCTTTTGCAAAAAGAGCCGGAGTTTCTACGCTTGCTGAACTTCGGAAAATAGATGCTGATAAATTACCCGGTGGTTTTGGCATGGGGGGCGCCTGGCCCATCGTAGATGGTTATGTGATCCCTGATAATCAGTGTAAATTATACGAAACCGGAAAATT
Source organism: Bacteroidales bacterium (assembly GCA_012031335.1). The sequence continues at coordinate 2,589 of JAAUTT010000687.1, forward strand.
CAACGATGTTCCTGTACTTATAGGATACAATTCGGATGAGGGTGCAAGTTTCTCGCGCGAAAAAAACCCCTGCTGAGTTTATTGCCGGTGTTAATGCCCGCTACGGCAAGTTTGCCGACGAACTCATAAAAGCCTACCCCGTTGGACAAGCTACAGTTCCGAAAACAGCCCGCGACCTGGCCCGCGATGCGGCATTTGGCTGGCAAACATGGATTTGGGCCAGGTTGCAGTCTCAAACCGGAAAGTCTAAGGTTTTTTATTATTATTTCGATCAGCATCCCGAATATCCTGCTGATTCTCCTAAGGCCGGCTATGGTTCACCACACGGCCAGGATGTTGCTTACGTTTTTCAGCATCTCGATGAGTCAAATCCTCAAACCACCAAAACAGACCTGGAGATATCCGAAGCAATGGGTACGTATTGGACAAACTTTGCCAAATATGGTGATCCTAACGGAAAGGGTGTGCCTGTATGGACTGCTTTCAGTGACAATAACCCAAAGGTTATGTATTTCAGCCAGACTCCTTTTATTGGATCGGTACCCAGTGCTGAATCGCTTAAGGTGTTAGATGCTTATTTTAACTGGCGACGTACTCCGGAAGGCGAAGCATGGGCGAAATAATGATTTATTATTTATAATTCAGTTGTAATGTCTTTACAATCTAATCTTTAAATAACATAATTATATGAAATTTCATTCAATCAGGTTTTTGTTCATAACGGTGTTTATTTTGGTTCCGACATTTCTTCTAAAGGCACAGCTTTTATATGTGGGAGCCAACTATCATCCTCATGATGATAAGAACCCCGAAAAGATTAAAAAAGACATTCAATTGATGAAAGCAGCCGGGCTTAATGTTGTGCGTATGGGCCACCTGGCATGGGACAGTTATGAACCATCGGATGGAAATTTCGATTTTAAATGGTTTGATGATGTTATGGATTTAATGGACCAGGCGGGTATAAAAGTTATTTTGGATATAGCTATACGTCCGGCACCAATCTGGTTGCATCACAAATATCCGTCAATATCAATTGTTGATGCATCGGGAGATGTTCTATACCCGAATCACCGCTATATGGAAGATGTTGGCGATCCCAATTATCAGAAATATGCCTTACGTTTCACCGATTCCATTTCAAAAAGATATGGCAACCACCCGGCATTACTTGCCTTTGGCATCGACAATGAATCGGGCGATGGCCGGATTTCATATTCGGAAACAGCAAGACAAAGGTTTATTATTT
>JAAUTT010000688.1 GCA_012031335.1 Bacteroidales bacterium
TGAAGCTTTATATCCCCAAAAAATATTGCAGTAGGGCGATTGTAATTGTTGAAAAAATAAATCCAAGTACAGGACTTGAGACAACAGCAATAAGTACTCCAACTAAGTTTTCTATTTTCTCTCCCTGAAACCCTAAATATTTAAACTTTCCACCAAGAATCCAGAAATGAAATAATGATGAGATAATAAGTGTACTACCAGATAAAGATATTCTGAAATTTCGAGAATCATTCATTATGGTAATTTTTTAAAGTTGTGCCCAAAACCTATAACTGACATTGGTTTATTCTTAAATATCGAGATAAAACAACCTCGTAAAAATTCGAATAGTCAGCTCCATACAATTAACCCTTTTATTTTCACCAGCAATTTAGAAAAAATAACAACATGTTAAAACCGGTACCCTGTTTTTTATTTTCAAAGAAACTGAGAATGAGTTGGGGTGCAAATCACCGAAGCTGGTCAACGTAAGGTCAAGTCCCCACTATAGGGCATTGCTGTAAACTTAAGCTGTAACCAGCAATAATTCAAATAAAAAAGGCAGGTTGTCAAACGTCAAAAAGACCCTGCCTTAGGTATAAGGAAATATAAAAATTTCAGTGAACAAGTTAGCAAACTTTTCGATCAAGAAAACATTTTTGAGTTATCAAAACAGAGTAAATTTATTCAACGCATACGAAAAGTATTGCCTGTATCCTTACTTGAATCGGTTTTGTTCAGTAATTCAGACCCTTCAAAGGTAAGCTTGAACGATATTGCCAGATATCATAAGAAACATTTTGAAATATCGTTGACTCGTCAGGCAATAGATAAAAGATTTAATAAACAAGCCACTGCATTTGTTATACTGTTTTTAAAGCAACTCTTAAAAACAAACCTTTCAACACATGACATTGTTTTTACTAACACTAGCTTTAAGCGGATCATAATAAAGGACTCAACGTGCAACCAATTACCAGAAAACCTAAAGGATTATTATCCCGGAAGTGGCGGGGCAGGTTCAGCATCGGCAGTAAGGATTCAATTTCAATATGACCTAAAAAACCAAGATACATTGGAGTTGAACGTTACCCCTTTTAATAAACAAGATATCCAAAATTCCAAAGAAACAATTGACGATGTTCAGGCAGACGATCTTGTCATCCGGGACTTGGGGTATATCTGCATTGAAACCCTTCGGGGAATAGAAGATCGAAAAGCATGGTATATTAGCAGGTTAAGCCCCGGCACTTTAGTAATTGATCCTGATACCCGCAAACCGGTTGATTTTTCTGAGATCGAATCACGGATGAAACAAAATGGGATATTTATTTTTGAAAAAAATGTATGGCTTACCGAAAAGAAATATCCTTGCCGCCTCGTAATAGAGATTGTTCCTGAAAACACAAAACAAGAGAGGATACGCAAAACATCCAAAGAGGCAAGGAAAAAGGGAAGATCCATTTCAAAAGAAAAGAAAGCACGTATGGGATTAAATTTATTTCTTACCAATTGCCTTTCCTCAATGCTCTCTGCTTCACAACTAAGAAAAATCTACGGTATACGCTGGCAAATTGAATTGATCTTCAAAGCTTGGAAACAAAACAGCCAATTCCATAAAATTAAAAAAATCAATATTGACCGCTATGAATTTTTAATTTACGCGAAACTTATCTGGATTATGTTAAGTTGGAGAATACACCAAGTGGTAGATTTGATTACCTATAGCAGAAAACGGCAAAGGGTAAGTATTTTAAAACTTTTCAAAACACTATCCGAAGATTTTAGGGAAGAAATTAAAAGCATTATTAGAGGCAATACAGGGCAGATAATTACTATAATTAAATTGCTATTGATTGATCTTTCACCCTTTTTAATACACGATGACCGGAAGGATAGAATTAATTGGAAAAGTGTTGAAAATATATAAAAAATATGTTGGTAAATTATTCAATTTATTGTATATTAGCAACATGTCAAACGTCAGCCAACAAAATGTTGGCTATTAAAAAAAAAGGTATGAGGGCGTTTCCGAAAAAACAGGGAGCGTTCGCTCCCTCATATTTATTAAGCGTAAATACATTATTTTCAATTACATAATTTCTTAAGTTTACAGCAATGCCCTAAATCCCCTAAAGGGGACTTTATCTTTCATTGTTCGGATTTAGAGACTATTAAAAAGTTGGCGTTCAGGGTTAAACTGTTTCGCGTTTCGGGTTTCGCGTTATGGCCATGCCTGTTCAAAGCACCCGCGAAGCGGTTATACTCTATTCCTTATTTGGTCCCGCCGATGGCCATAGCCGTCAAGCTAATTTGTTATAATATTGATAATAAGGATAATAAATTATTTACCACCCCATTCCTTTGGAGAACAGGGTTTGATTTTGTAATTTTGCTCATATCAAAGAACTTTTATTGTTAATAATCAGCGAGATACACTTTGAGTGGGTTGTCTCGCTGTTTTTTCTAAATATACACATATATATTTGATTTACAAAATAATATATACATAATCTGTTCGTAATTGAGCTTGTCTTTCCTTTTTTCGAGCCAATGTTTTTCAGATATTAATAGTTGAATTTCGCCCGTTACACTTTCTAATTTTTCTTCTCCATATTGTATTGCCTTCCTAAGCTTAACAGTAAAGACTTTTAAGGTTTTAAAACATTTATCAATGCTTAGTAATTTCCCCTTCATTTTGTAAAAGTGTGTCCGAAGTGGTAATATTTTATGCCAGTAAATGACAATTAAAATCAACTTTGCATATAGTATGCTCAACCACCTGTAATACTTCATTTGTCCAGTTTTGTGAATTCCAAATGTTGATTTCCAAATTTTAAACACCAACTCGATTTGCCAACGCATGTGGTATATTGCCATAATGACTTCTGGAGGAATTTCACTAACTACATTTGTAATTATTAGGTTAAACCTTGCCCTGTCTGCATAAGCATCACTTGTTTTGTAGCCCATGCGTTTATTGTACTTATTGATTTTTTGCATTCTTTTATCAAATACCTCCTCTGGAACAAGGCTAATAATAAGCCTAAATGGAAGTTTTGACTCTACGCCTATGTAAACCTGTTTTTCAATTTGTTTTATTTTATGAGTTGTAAACCATTGAAACAATTTATCGAACTCAATTTGCTCGTATTGACTATCCTGCGTCTCGTAAACCATTGTATTAGTGTTAAGTTTCGATATAATGAACGCCCCATTATCCATTAAGTGTTTCATGACATCTGTTGAATAATAACCCAAATCACGTATTACAAGATCGCCAGCTTTAATATTATCTTGTGTATCCCTTGCATCCTTTGAATCAGGCCTATTGGCAGAAGTTATGTTTAAATCAAGAATTGACCCGGTTTTCAGGTCATATTCGTATTGTATGCATGTTGCAGATTTGGAGGATACACCTCCAAATCCAGGCATCATTTCAGCATATTCTTCTGGCAATACAAATTTGGTACTGTCTTTAATGCGCACTCTATTGAAATAACCCATCCATCCTTCATCAATAGATTGAACCTGTTGAAAACTAAGCTTGCTTAGTATTGATTTTAGATAAAGAGTTGTGCTCTCCTTAAACCGATCGTGCAGCCCCTGTTTTGTTACATCAATACCATAAGCTTGTTTCATCTCAATACTTAAGCTGTTTAAGCTTTTATTAACATCTGATGAGGCATTGAATAATAAATTATCAAGGAACATCTTCGGGGTAATTTTAGAATCCCTTTTCTTAAAACCACTTTCATCTGCTAAAACATTCAGGACATCATCTGATAATATTTCGCAGGTATTGTCGTAAGTGACAAATGATACCCCTTTATATATTAGGCTGAAATAAAATAAC
>JAAUTT010000689.1 GCA_012031335.1 Bacteroidales bacterium
CCGCTAACAAGAGAAAAGGATAAAAGCCGACTCTTAAGCATTTGACGAAAACCATGACCCTTCTTTACTTTCAGGTTCCATATGGTATTAATGGAATCGTGCATTTCAACAAAAGCTGTTGTAGCTGCAAATACCAGGATTACTATACTTATTACGGCCATAAAGTCGGTAGTGTTAATGGTAGCATTTTTAATAAGTTCCTGAATTTGTTTTGCAGGTCCCTCTCCTATTACACCGCTTATTTGACTGTACACTTGTCCCTCTGTGGCTTTCTGACCCCAGAAAAAACCTGATATGTAAATAATTACCAACAACATAGGGCCTAAAGAAAACATAGCATAAAAGCAGAGTGAGGCACTTAGTTTAAGTACCTTATGTTTTCCAAAACCAACTCCGGCATCCTTGCAATTTGCCACAATTCCTTAATTTTTCTCATAACAGGTTTAGTTTAGAAATACTTAATTGAATTAGGTTAGAATGAATAGTTTTTTTACAGTCGTCAGACCACAGACGTCAGACCATAGCCAACAGCCAACAGACGACATCTAGATCAAATTTTATAAAGTCAGGGTTATTTGTCTAAGCTGCATTGGCTGTGGACCGTTGACTGTCATCTATCGACTAGATGTTACGCTTATAAACTTAACGTCTGCTTCAAATACTTAATAAAAACATTCATCACATATTTATAACACTTAAACTGCCATCTGTTTCAAGAAATACTGCCTTTACACGTTCAATATCATCAATTCCATTCTGGCGTGCTGCAGCTATAATCTCATCTTTGGTTACCCGCTCTTTTTCCATCGTACTATTATAAAATTCTCCCCGGTAGTAAAGAACAGAAGGTGAAGACTTCACTGCTTTACTTATTTTTTTTGACCTCACCGACCACCATGTTATGATAAACTGGAAAAATATCAACATCAATAAAGCTACTATTCCATCAGCCAATGCAACGCTTTTATTAAGCAAAATTGTTGCTAAAGTGGATCCCAAAGCCACAGTTATTACCAAATCGAAGGCATTTAGTTTGGATAATGTCCGCTTACCAGAAATCCTTAAAAAACTACGAGCAGAAAATAGGCTACAAAGCCTGAAATTAAGGTACGGAGCAAACTTTGCCAACTGCTAAAAAAAAGATTTTCCATTACAATTCATTCAAATAAAAACTGTTTACTTTATGAATACTATCGTTTTTCAACCTCCGGATTACTGAAACAACCTTTGCGCTAATTTGCGGTCATGATCATAGAAATCCTTTCGGAACTGCGGAATACCATCATTATCAACCCAAACAGTAAAATAAAATATGTAAACCGGCACAGGTGTATCAAGTATTATTTTTTCATTCTTACCAGATATCAGCAGGTTGTATATCCTTTTTCTTTTTTCGAAAGCGTTTTTACCCAAAAGATAATCAGCCAAATCCAGTGGTTTTTCAATTCGGATGCAACCATGACTAAATTTTTCGTTCGGTTTCGTTAAACAGACTGAAATTGGGTGTATCATGTAAATAAATTGAAAACTGGTTTGGGAACATAAATTTTATCCTTCCCAATGGATTTTTATTACCTGGCCGCTGACGAATGGTATAGTTAAAATTATCTTGTGTAACATTCTTCCAGTTAATCGAATCCTGATTTATTTTACTGAAATTCCAGTTCAGTCCGACCTCCATCTGATGAGTTCGCAAATATCCTGTATCACTTTTGATCTTCGGTAATATTTCGGAAATAGCAATGCTTGCAGGAATATTCCAATATGGATTTACAACTACATACTTTATTAATCCATTAAATATTACAGTATTTGAACCCCGTTTTGCCGATTATTATTTTCATCGACTCAACCGGTTTACCATTCCTGAATATTGAAAGCTTAAAATCAGGAATGTTGACATAAATATAATTTTCACTCAATGGCACAGGAACCCAGCGTAATCGTTCCATATTGACAAGAATCTGCTTCAATTTTTCGTCAACTGTAATATTCAGGTAATACAGTGTCGATCTGTCTGCAATTCCATTTACTGGTAATCCATGCCTTTTCTGGAATTTTTTAACACCGTCTTCCAGCTTATGGTTAAATACAGATTTCAGGGTATCGAAACTTCTGATATCATTTGTAGCCATGAGTCTTTGAGCTAATTGACGGACAAGGTTACCTGTATCGCCGGGAGAAATTTTTTTAATGCTATCTGAAAAATCCGGCCATCCACCATTACTTTTAATCTCACGGTATTTTACCAGCAATTTCTTAAGCTTTACCAATTGCGGATGAATATTCCTGCTTTGGATAAATGGATTAGAATTAACTCGCCCAAGAAGGATGGAATCGAGTAATCGGATGTATTTGATCTTTTTCGGTTCGATATACCATTCAATACTGTCCTCCGCAACAGGGTTAACCATTCCCTGCAAAAGTTTTGGCGCAAAATGAAAATACTCGGAAGTTAAAATGATATCTAATTTTTTTCGAAGTGTTATCAATCGATTAGTCCAGGGGTTGGGATAATCCTCTAAAAAGAAAATTGAATCCCTTAAATTATAAACCTGAGATTTCTTATTATTAATCCCATAATCCTCAATATTTTCCAAAACATTTACAAACATTTCGGTTTGAGGAATAAACACTCCATTTTCACTCCAGGCAAATCGAAAATTTCTCTTTTTATAAAAATTGTAAACCCTGTGTTGATAAGAAGCATAAGACCTATATTTATCAAAAAAGTTTACAATGAATAAGGAATCGGGAGTTTTATTCGCCTGTTTCTGATCAGAATGGGTTTTCACATTTTGTTTACAACTGTTGCAGCCATAAATCCATAAAACTACAGTATAAATAATCAGGCCTTTAGCCAATAATGTCGCATTTCGGGTATTAACTTTTTGCATAAAGAATTGCGTTTCCCTGAAATTCTTCAATTAAATAGATTACAAGCTTTGTTTGGAGGTTTCTCTTACAAAACGGCCCTTTAAATTGGTAGGGAAGAAGGATGGATGCCCATTGGCTATCATCCTTCAAAAACAGTTATCAGGCAAATTGCTGAACCATACGCCGGCACTCTTCAGCGCAGGTAAAGCAGGCTTCTGCGCATCGCTGGCAATGTTCCATGTTTGAGTGGTTCTTACATTCTTTTCCGCAAGCCTCACAAATGTCAGCACACACCTTGCATATTTCATCGGCATATTCACTGCCGCTGGCCATAAAGTCAACAGCCAGATTGCATATTCTTGCGCAATCCTGATCGAGTTTTATACACCCGGTCATCATTTTTACATCACTTTCCTGTAAACAAGCATCAGCACAATGCAAACATTCTATTGCGCATGCCTGGCATGCATCAATGCAACTTTGGTAATTTGTATGACTCATAACAATCAATTTTAATGGTTAATTCTCCTAAATACCAGTTTGTAAAAAAACAACAGTCCGAAAGTAATTATGTTCCTGATTAATAGAGAATAGAATTATATTCTGCAACACGGAAGAACTCTCCTGCCTTTAGAAAAGATTAAATTATTTCAGTTTTTAGAAAGACAATAAACGGCAATTGATTATTGGCGCTGATTTATGGGAAAAGCGTTAATCGGTAGCAGTAATTTGAAAAGTTAATAATTGCATAAAGTATTGATTTATTGGACATACCTTAATTAGAAAGGCTTGCTGGTATCAGGTAAATATGCAATAAGGTTGGAAAACAAATCATCTTTTATAACCCTGATTTGCATTGACAACGAAATAATCTAGTCACTATTGTCCGGTAAAAATAACTCTAAGAATTAATGGTTAGATTTACCTGAGAACGCTTCGCTAAGTTCTCATACATT
>JAAUTT010000690.1 GCA_012031335.1 Bacteroidales bacterium
AACCTCTCAAAGTCAATTTGGCGGGTGTTTTTATTTTGAAGGTACTGAAGTGATTTTTAAAAGATATAAAACTAATCAACACCAAAGTTTGTGAATCACTATACAACAGCATATGGTTAAGCCTGAATTTCAAAGTACGGATGGCAATACCCCGTTCGGCTTAGGCTCTGCCTAAGTCGAATGTATCAATCCAGGCTTATGCCTGATAATTAAGCCTTTTTCTTTTTTGCTGCGTGGCTATGGTAGTTCTTCCAATTTCTTCATTGCTTTAATATTAGCAGGCATAGCCTGCCTTAATAAAGCGACGGCGGCACAGCCGGCCGCCGAACGGCTCTCGTTATTGATTATAGCCTCCGGTTAACGTGGGTGCAAATTCGTGCCTACAGGGAAATGTAGCAAATGCTACCAAAGATAAACCGACAAAGCAAATGCTTTGCTGATCGCTCCGAATATAAGCTACGGCGAACTTGGGGAACCAGCTAAGCTAAAATAAAATAGCTATATGCCTTTAAACTTAGCTAGTGTGTGTTTGTAAGGCGTGCAAAAAACATTTGCATCCCAATTTCTTGCGAAGCAAAAGTCGATACAAACGAAGGTTAATAATAGCACGCATCACAGATGAGCGGTAGCAGGATTGCTACCACTATAATCTACCTAGCATCCGTTTTTTACAGCCCAAAGTCTAATTACATGGCTGCATTTTGGCTTTATTGCTTTTGTAGCAAATGCTACCAAATAATTGGACGAAGTGAATACTTCGCCCAACCGCTCCGATCATATTCCCCCCGTTCGGCTTAGGCTCTGCCTAAGTCAAATGTATCAATTCAGGCTTCTGCCTGATAATTAAGTCTTTTTCTTTTTGCTGGGGTGGCGTTGGTAGTTCTTCCAATTTCTTTATTGCTTTTAAATATTAGAAGGCATAACCTGCCTTAATAAATCGAGGGCGGCTTATTCGGCCGCCTAAAGCTCTCGTTATAGATCATAGCCCCCGGTTATCGTAGGTGCAAATTCGTGCCTACAGGGAAATCTAGCAAATGCAACCTAAAATAATCCGACAAAGCAAATGATTTGCCGATCGTTCCGATTATAAGCTAAGAAGAACTTGAGCAATTACAGAATCGGACATTTAACAATTTCATGTTGATAAATATCATAAAAAAAAATCATTTCATCCGGTTTTTATTAAATCAGATAACGTACTTTTGACGCTTAATCAAATTGAGTTTGACGGATTAACTATACTGATGATGAAAAACAACGACCAGATTCTGACTGAAATTCTCCTTACTGAGACATCCGACAATTTCTCCGGTTCAGAGTTAATTAAGGATCACGAATGGTATAACAAACTGATGCAGTTCAACCTAATTCGTGAAAATTTTGATATCGACTACGAAACCGGCTATTTTAACGATAATATCAATTAATTTCTCAGTTATTTCTCTCGTAACATCTTACCCAATCTATTTCCAGACTGATGGTACGCTTGCCACAGCATCATCGTACTTACCCGAACTAATAGCCAGATAAAGTGATTCTTCCGGAATACCTACCGATTGCTCTTTGAGTACAATATTATTGATTTTCCATACAAGCCTGGATGGTGTCCATTCCAGCGAATAAATAAAGTATCCCTTTGTAAATGCCGAAGCCGAAACAGAAATCATATCCTTATTCGGACCATTATTGCCGCTGTTGTTTGCCCAGAAAACGTTGAAATATAGCTTATTGTTACTGTATTTAAAAATGTCAATCTGTGGCAGGATGGAATTTCCAGATAACCAGAATGCATGAATTATCCCCTGAGAGGCAGGGATTTTGATTTTAGCTTCTATCCTCCCGTATTTCTGCCGGTAACTTTTACCCGAAGATATAAGACCGGAAGTGTAATCGAAATCCTTAGGATAAAATCCCAGCATGGGATTCCATTCCTTTCCGTTCACTTTTGTTTGCTTCGTTACAAGCTTCACAGCCGATCCGTTCATTTCAACATTTTTATCCGTAAAAAAATGTTTCTCTCCGGGTAAGGCATAGGAATCGCCCATAAGCATCTCACCCCAGAAATAACGTGTTATCCACTTATCCGTATCAAGTTTACCCTTATCAAATGATCTTCAAATACAAGGTTCCATTCTTTTAATTCGGAATACCGGGGAAGATCCTTCTGCTTATAGTACCAAATAATCTTTTCCGATTTTTTTAATTGCTCAAATTCCTGTTCCGATTTGTAATCCTCTGTCTTCTCCCACTTTTTTGTATCAAGCAGGTAGGCCTTCTTATTTTTAAACTCCTCCGAAAGGATAAAGCGTTCCAGCTCCTCATAATGGAATATTTCTCTTGAACCGTCGAGATGTTTAAAGTGAGCCAGTTGTTTCGATTGATGTACTTTGAAGTACTTGCTGATGGATCCTGATTTCTCCAGGGTTTTTAACCGCTGCAGTTTTTTGTATTCTTCGGTATCTTCAAATTTTTTGTTTTCTATATCCCGCTTACGGTTTTTAAAATCGTCCGATTCGACAACTTTCTGAATTTGCAGGAAATAATTAAGTTCTTCCGATTTGTTTATTTTTTGTAATCGGCAAATAATGAAGAATTAAGCATCTTGTGGTAGGTTCTGATCCCGGAACTTTTTCGTAATACATCAAATTCTTTCATTTTGGCATAGGCGTCCGACTTCTTGAATTCCTTTCCGGGAAGTGATTTTGCCTGAGCAAAATTCGCCCGATTTCACAAAATTTTCGAGTTGCTGAAACCTTTCCAGATCAGGAGATTGCTGAACCTTTAGATATTCCTGATATTGTCGTAATCCAATAAATTTGAAGTAATTTTTAAAAGAAGGATTCTCTTTGATGCTGAGATATTCCTTGTATTGCTTGAATTCTGGAGTTCTCTCAAAACGTTTCTTATCATTCAGATAATCGTAAACCGTTTTATAGGCGTCCGACTGAACAAAGTTTTTAAGGGTTTTATATTCGGCAAGTTCCTGCGATTTCTCGGTACCTAAGTAATCAGCCAGTTCCTTGGAACCTTTATACTTGTAATAGAATTTAATATCGCTCATCTTCTTAAACCGAAGATATTCCTCTTCTTTCAGATGTTCCTCACTTCCCTTAAATGTAAGGTTTTGCAGGTTCTTTTTTCTTTCAAGAAATTCGGGCGATACAACTAATTTTTGCAGATGCAGAAAACGGGATAACTCGTCAGAAGTTTCAATTTCTTTGAGTTTATTAAACTCGTTAAGAAGGTTTTGTCTCTTTGTTTCAATTGCTTCGGTTTTGGGGTAAAAACCTAGCATAAAACGAAATGCTCCGGCCATGGCAGTAAATTATAAATACAACTAATATAAATGTACAAAAAAAGTGTATAATCAAAAACATGAAGTTATACGACTATTAAGGCTTTTAGTTGCGGGTATCAGGGCCCTTAATTTAATTTATACCCAATAAATGATCCTTTATTTAATATATCTAAATCCGTTGAATTTGAGGTAACCATTATTTTAACTTTATCCAAAGCATTCAATTTAATCAGAAGTGGTTGGTTATATGAAAAAATCTGTTTTGGATTAATATCATTGACTAATAACTCTACGACAAAGTCCGAGCGTAACTCAAAAAAATTAACAAAAAAACAATATGTACCGGCCCCATCGGCAGGAACTGTAAAGATTCCGGTATTTATATCATATACATTTAAATCGTCTAATTCCTTCAGAAGGAACTTAACTACATATTTATCGCCAGGATTAAGACTATTATTAATATGCTTGATTAACCTGAAATTAACCTGCTTAGAAATAATATCCACTGATTTCGTATTTAAACC
>JAAUTT010000691.1 GCA_012031335.1 Bacteroidales bacterium
TTTTTCCACCCATGAAAAAAGTAGCAAAAAAATCTCCGCTCCACCAAAAGGCTAAAAATCATCTCGCTCCGCTAAAAAAATTGAACTCGCTGCGCTCAAACAGCAATTTTTTTAACGCGGCGCTCCATGATTTTCTTAACGCCTTTTTGCTGAGGCGGTAGTGGAGTTCCAATCAATCAGCTGCTTGTTGTCTTAAAGCAATCAGAGAACCAATGCTTTCTCGGTTAACAACCTATCAATCAAGATAATTTATCTTAAAACCGTCCCTGGCAGAGTTAACCAACTTTGCCTCGCCACTTAGCGCTAACGGTTGATGGTATGAGTAGTTGGGGAGTTCGGAGCACCTTGAAAATCAAGCTTGGAAAACGTAAATTTGAAAACCAAAACATGCAATTATACACATGAACCCCAATTGCTTATACCATGTGTTAGCGGTAGTTATTGACCTAAAATTCTTTCCATCATCTTTTTTTCATAATTCAACCATTTGGGAGAATATGCAATATACCATCTATTATTAATACCCTCTTTATACGGTTCAATTAATAATTTTATCTCATCATTGTTATAGGAGAACTTTAGCAACAAGTTGAGTTTTTAAAGCGTTGTTGTCTGTTGTTGATATTTTTGTCTTAGCAATATTTTCAAGTTTTGCTTTGCTCCAAAACGCTGTGTCTCTATACAACATAATTGGGTCTTGTCGTAATTTGTAAAACATTTCTTTATAGTTATCGGTATCGTATTTACCTGATGCAAACTCCTTATTTAAATGTTTTAAATCCACATTTGCTTTTGATTTATCAGACCATGAAGAAATCCATGCTTGCGTTTCTTCGTAACTTGCAAAATAACTCTCAAAATTTGAGTTATCATTCTTTTTTAAAGATTCAATTATGTTATCCGCTAAAGTCTTTAATTGTTCTTCATCTGAAGGTTTATTGCATGCACCTACAATAAGAAGTACTATACAAAATAGAATAGCTTTTTTCATTTTTACTTTCTAATTTAGTTATATATGTTAGTTATCATTTTTCTTAAATCTCAGATAGTTCGTAACGATAATCAATGCAGTCAATATCATTTTCAAGTGGCTTGGTTTAAAAAAGCCCGCCAGTATTTTCCGGATTCCAAACTTCTCATAAACGATTATGACATCCTTAACAATTACAACAATACTGTACCAGTTTACCGCCAATTAATAACCTTATTAAAAGATAGCGGGTTGATTGACGGGATTGGGTTGCAGGGCCATTTTCTTGAATCATATTCTTTAGAAGAAATAAAGAAAAACCTTGATTCAATTGCAACCCTAAACCTCCCCATATATATTGCCGAATTTGACCTGGACATAGCAAATGACCAGTCACAAAAAAACAAATACGAAGAACTATTCCCTTTACTTTGGAATCACCCTTTATTGAAGGGATTTACTTTTTGGGGGTACAAACAGGGAAACATCTGGCGTAGTAATGGTTATTTAAAGATTGCAGAATGGAACAAATCGTCCTGCAATGTCTTGGTTAATTAATTATTTGAATGGTGGTATGCCGGTTTTAATGGATAGTATTGTTTTTGACCAGGATACTATAGTCATTCCGGAAGGCGGAATTTTTGCCCCCGGGTATATGGTATATCCAATCAAAACCACCGATAATAAAGTTATTTGGTCCGTTTCTGAAAATTCAGGCGTGAATATTCTTAATAATAAATATTGCCTGGTTTCTAATGCAGGAAAGGCAACGGTATATTTATCTTCAGTTGATGGAACAATTAAAGATAGTTTATTTGTGGATGTACAAAACCAGGAATATAATGAAGAAGATTGGCATGAAGATTTTGATAATTTGTCCGATGGAACCATTAACCGAACAACCGGTTTCCCATGGTATACAACACAATCGCATATGGGTTCATTTTCGGTTGTAAACGGTAAATTTACAGCAAACAATACTAACAGTGAATTGGCTTGGATTAGCTCAAAGGTCAATACCGGAGGAACAGCCAATATTTCTCTTGAAATACAGGGAAAAGGAGGTCTTGACCCGACTGATTACATAAAGGTATATTATATTGCCGACAATAAAGAACCAAATTTGATCATTAAAAAAACTATAAATTTTAATGATGATAAACCCCTGCTGGTAGAATCGAAAAATATTCATGCTGATCAGATACAGTTATTCATATTAGCAAGCAACTCCAGTTTAAGCGAATTTTACTACTGGGATAATATTTCAATAACATCTGTCCTATCCTCAGTAGAAAATACTCAGTTCCAGTATAATTTTTTCTATCCTAACCCAATTGAAGATGAATTCTGGATTTATCAGCCAGAAAAACACCTGCCGTTTAACATAAAAATCATTAATTCAAATGGTTCAGAAGTATTTCAATCGACACAAGATGTTTTGGTTATGAACCATAAACTTGAACATTATTTAACTCCAGGAGTATATTTTATTATCCTTTGTGGAGAAAGTTTTTTTGAATCAGAAAAAATAGTTATCCATTAAATTAGTTTATTCAATAAGAGTAAGATTATTACAAATTTAAAACTTTAACCGGGCCATTGGGGTTACCGATTGTGATGTGAATTGTTTTAAAAGATATTTGTAATAACCGGTAATTGCAATCATGGCTGCATTATCGGTAGAATATTGGAATTCAGGAAAAAAGTGTCCCATTTCTTTTCCGGCCCTCAAGAGAAATGGCCTCGCGAAGCCCTGAATTCGCTGCAACACCACCGGCTATTGCAATTCTGTTTATGGCAGTCTCCTGTGAGGCTTTTATCACTTTCTCAGTTAAAATTTCAATGATAGCACGTTGTAAAGATGCACATAAGTTGTTGGTGTTATCTTCAACAAAATTTTTTATTAATGTTGGTTTTTTCTTTTAAAAAATATAAAAAGGATGTTTTCAGTCCGCTAAAACTAAAATCGTATCCTTTTAAACGAGGTTTGCTGAAATTGAATGCGTAAGGGTCGCCTAGTTTTGCATATTTATCAATAAGTGGCCCTCCGGGGTACGGGAGTCCCATTACCTTGGCACACTTATCAAAGGCCTCACCTGCAGCATCATCAATTGTTTGACCTATAATTTCCATATTGAGGTAATCTTTCACTATGATAAGCTGTGTGTGACCTCCTGAAACCAGTAAACATAAAAATGGAAATTTTGGCAGGTTTTTTGCTTCACCTTTTTTTTGAATGAAGTGAGCCAAAATATGAGCCTGAAGGTGGTTAACGTCAATGAGAGGAATGTTGAGGGAAAGGGCAAATCCTTTTGCAAAAGAAGCCCCAACAAGGAGAGAACCAAGAAGTCCGGGTCCCTGGGTAAATGCAACGGCATTGATTTCTTCTTTCCTAACACCTGCTTCCCGAAGGGCGGTATCGATAACTGGTATGATGTTTTGCTGATGCGCTCTCGAGGCAAGTTCGGGTACCACGCCACCATAGATTTTATGAACTTCCTGGGTGGCAATCCTGCTCGACAAAATGAAACCATCTTCTATAACGGCAGCTGCGGTATCGTCGCACGACGATTCAATGCCCAAAATTTTGATACTCATTCAATTGTTTTTGATTTTATTTTTTTGCTTTTTTTGTGATCTCGTATTAAACGTGCAAAGTTATCAAAAAGACATTTAAAATACTTGTTTCTGTTGTAGTTATACTGTTAACGATTCCTGCAACCCTGTTTATTGCCCTGCAAAGTAAACAGGTACAACTTTTGCATCCGGAAAAGTATTGGAAATTCTTTCAGAAAATTTGCAATCGGAATTTTCACTCGAACGTATTGAAATTGGTTTTTTCAATAAAGTTT
>JAAUTT010000692.1 GCA_012031335.1 Bacteroidales bacterium
ATAATTCCAAGGGCATTTTCATTTATTTTTTGCCATGCTTCATAAATACTAGCATTATGCGAACAAGTTAAAGACTCTAACATAGTATATTGTTCAGTAAATTTTCGTACGAATTTATTATATTATTTATTTCATCATAAACTTCAATAGTTACAATTTTTTTTGAAAAATCAATTCCTTTCAAAATTTGTAACATCTCACTATCTCTTTCAATTGGTTTATTGCTATCACTTATCCCGTCGTTATCGCTAATATGAACATAATCTGCATGTTGTATCAAGCTAAATAATTCTGATTCAAAATTTAACCCAAGGGTTTTTGAGGTAACCTTTAAATGAGCAATATCCAATAATAAATTAAAATTAACCTGCTCTTTCAATTTATAATAATCATTCGATGTACACAACATAAACGGAATACATCCAAATTCCTTATAATTTGCTTCCGATAATACGTTGTTTTCTATAAATAACTCAACTGTACCCGAAGTATTTTTTACTTTATGAAATCCATTTATAAAAGCTCCAACAGATTTATCAATATTTTCAAGATGTTTAGCTTCCATATTCTTACCGAGCTGGTTTACGGGTGGGTTAAAAAAATACCCTGCATGAAATCCATATTTCGTTGACCCTATTTTCTCAGAAAATTTTATTGCTTTAATTATATGATCTATTGATTTTTCACGAATTTCATCATTAAGTGAAGCCAAATTTAATACAAAAGGCTTATCCGGTGGCGGAAAATAATTGTGACATATAAGATTAAGATTATTTGGATTTGAAGATCAAGTATATCACTCTCAATATCTGGATAATATTCCATTCCTCCAGAAAGTTCTATGTTTTTTACTACCGAATTCTATGAATTTTGTTAAAACAAAAACAGCTGATTTATTTTTAATCCCCGATGTTGAAATGTATATCATTTAATGCGTTTTGCTGGCATTCCTACATAAGTCCCTGAAGTGTTTATGTTGTCAACAACTGTTGAATTGGCCCCAATTGTTACATTATTACATATTTGAATTTTATCAATTACAACGGAACCTGCTCCTATAAAACAATTATTACCAATACTAACTCTTCCATTTAAAACACTGTTAACCGAAATATGACAATGACTTCCAATAGTTACTTCATGTTCAATTATAGCATTTGTATTAATAATATTATTATCACCAATAATGCAGTTTGAATTAATATAGCATTTTGCAAAAATTTGATTTGCTTTACCAATCCTAACATAATTTTCAATCATGGTACTTTTATGTATCAAATTATTATTTAGCACATTTGGTAATTTATTAAATAAGGTTTCCCTTAATTCATTATTTCCAATAGAAAGGATAATTGAATAATCTTTTTTACATCATTAATTTTCCCTTTTAACAGATAGCCATTAATGATTTCACTCCTATCTGGTTCATAGGAGTCATCATAAATACCATCTATTATAAGACCTAATTCCTTTATAATATTTAATAATGATCGGGTATGCCCACCGGCTCCAATTATGCTGACTTTATCAAACATAAATAATATCATTTTCTTCGTAATCTTTATCTGCAACCCGATCCAAAATACTGTAAAATAAATTGGTGAAATACCTTGCCCACCAGTTCTCTTCGCCACTATATTATCTACAGTAAAAGGAGAACCCTCTTTTATTTTTATTTTAGCAACCAAGCATTTTTGGAGTGATTTTCGGTTTTCCATTTCACTTATTGTAGGGATTTTTATTCCGTTTCCCAGATATTTTTCTACCTGCCTGATTTTATTAACAAATTCTTTTAACTCAGATGGATTTAATGAGGCTTTATGGTCAGGACCTGCAGCATTTTTATCGAGTGTAAAATGTTTTTCAATAACTTTAGCACCCATGGCAACAGCAAATAAACCTGCACCAAGTCCTACTGAATGATCAGAATACCCTAACAGCATATTAAAATGATGCCTAAAGGTTTCTAAAACTTTTAAATTCGCTTCTTCATCTGTTATTGGATAATTTGCAACACACTGAAGTAAAATTACATTTTTATTAATTTCTTCAATTATGTTTAAGGCATATCTTATTTCTTCAAGAAAAGACATTCCTGTAGATAAAATTAATGGCTTCCCCCGTTTTTGCAAGTTTAATTAAAAATGGTAGATTAGTTGTATCAGTAGAGGCGATTTTATAACAAGGAATATTCAATTCCTCTAAATCCTTTAATGAATCCTCATCAAATGGAGTAGTGATAAAACAAATTTCTTTTTTTTCAGCATATTCAATTAATTCATTATTTTGACCTTTTGACAATTCCAGTTTTTTTAACATATGGAATTGATCATCATTACCAGTTGATTTTAATTGATATTTAGCTTTGTTTACATTCCTAAGGATTAAAACTTTCTGTTTTAAATGCTTGAAATTTAACAGCATCCGCGCCTGCTTCTTTTGCAACATCAATAAGTTCCTTGGCAATATGAATATTCCCATTATGGTTCACACCTGCCTCTGCAATTATATATACCTGTGAATTTTCAGATATAGTTTTATTTCCAATTTTTATAATATTATTAAATGAATTCTTTTTATGTTCCATGAAATTTTTCTTTTCTGTACACTTATAACAAAGGGTAAAAGACCGGTGAAAGTACAAAAAATCTAATAATTGGTTCAAAATAATCTTAATATCTAGTAGTAATGGTAAAAAGATTAAATTAGTTTTTAATCATCTTGAATATCATCAAAATCTAAACTCCAAACATCATTATGTTCAAATCCGGCAACAAGCCACAGTTTACCATTAAATCCGGCTAAACTACTTGCGTGCCTTTACCAAAAATGGATATTTTATTTGTTTCCAATTCAATCCATCGGAACTATACCAGGTTTCATTACTAAGAATAGCCTGATCACCAACTGAGCCATCAGTTATCCATAACATGTTGTTATATGCTGTTAAACTATAATGCGTTCTCGCAGCAAAAGGTGCATGCGCGGTAACCCTGTTCCAAGTTTTTCCATCTGAAGTTTTCCAAACATCATTATATTCGGCTGTTGTATGTGATAATGTAACTTCGCTGCTTATGCTGCCTTTTATGCCTCCTCCAACAATATAGAGTTCATCGTTTAAGACAGCATAACCATGAATTAACCCACGCGGAGCCCATCTGGCAGAAGGATTTTCCAACACCCAGTTTAAACCATCCGTTGAACTCCAACATCATTGTAAGCAATAGTATTTAAATCACTATAAATACCATTATCATCCCACCAGCTCAAACCTCCCATTAACCATATTTTATTTTTAAATACTGCAACATAAGGGCAATACCTCATTCCCCAAGGAGCTGAATTTGTTACCATTTCCCAATTTATCCCATCAGGTGATTTCCATACATCCGTATTCCCATCACCACTTACAATCCATAAAAATCCATCAAACGCCACAAATCCAGCACTATGTCTCGCAGGCCAAGGAGCATCACCGAGAAATACCCAATTTATACCATCTGTTGTATTCCAGACTTCACTACACCCAGGTCCATGTTTCCATCCTCCGAGAAGCCATAATTTCCCATCAAATTCAACTAATCCTGCTCCATCTCTTTTATAAAATTCTGCTGATTTAGTTGCACATTTCCATGGAGAATTGTAAACACTAACGAGGTACATCTTTTGTGTACCATCTGAGGCAGTAAAGTTTGGAAGTTTGTCATAGGAATACTCTGGTTCAAATGGTTACGAATATGGAAGAAGAAGAAGAAGAGGTGGAAAAAAATAGGTCTGTACCGTTTTTGCATAACCTCTTTGCATCATTTCGTGGTAGT
>JAAUTT010000693.1 GCA_012031335.1 Bacteroidales bacterium
GAAGCCCGCAGAATGAAAGGTGAAGATGTTATGACCGAAAATGAAACACTTGGTAAAAATCCGGTGAATCGTTCGGTTGGTATGGGTTCGTATACCCTCGATTCACATAATGTACAACGCTATGTCACTGCCTCGGGAAATGCTCAGAATGAAGGCGACATTGGTGTACATCCTGAAAACCCTATAAAATAAGTTATGGTGCAATAATTCCAAAAAAGTCGGAATGTGAAAACCTGCTGGTGCCGGTTTGTGTATCCAGTTCGCATATTGCATATGGCTCTATCCGGATGGAACCGGTATTTATGATCCTGGGACAGAGCGCTGCCACTGCAGCTGTAATGGCCATTCAACAGAAAATAGCAGTTCAGGATTTATCCTATGAACAACTGAAAGTTCAACTCGAAAAGGATAAACAACGGTTATAAAAATATACTATGAAACGGATAGTTGTTTTATATATCATATTGCTGAGTTGTTTGCCTGGGAATACTCAATCGGCTTATTTACCTGAAATAAAAAATCTCAGGTGCGAATACCTTGTTAATCCAATAGGGATAGATGCTTCTCATCCCAGATTAACCTGGCAATTAGCCGATAACCGCATGGGAGCTCTGCAAAAGAGTTATAGGATTATAGTCGGAACCGATTCAGTTAAAGTAAAGAATGGTTTTGGCGAAACATGGAATTCGGGCAAGCATAGATCGGATAAAATCCTGATTACATATAATGGTTCTCCTCTCAAGCCCTTCACGCGTTATTTCTGGTTGGTAGAATGCCAGGGAATGGACAATAAGGTCCTGAGGTCTAAGGTGGCTTTTTTCGAAACCGGATTTATGGAAAAGGCAGCCTGGAAAGGAAGCTGGATTTCCGACGGGATAGATAGAGATTTAAAACCTGCTCCTTATTTCAGAAAGGAATTCGATATTTCAAGGAAAGTAAAAGCAGCCCGGATTTATATTGCTGTAGCCGGATTATACGAGTTATACCTTAATGGCAAAAACAGGGTAATCACAGGCTCGACCCAATGTTCACCCGTTTCGACAGGCGCATTTTATATGTAACCTACGATATTACCGAACAGTTAAAGCAAGGGAAAAATGCCATTGGGGTAATGCTCGGAAACGGCTGGTATAATCATCAGTCCACAGCTGTTTGGTACTTTCACCAGGCTCCCTGGCGTAACCGACCCGCTTTTTGTATGGATTTGCGCATTACATGGGACGATGGTTCCATAGAGACAATTTCATCGGGTAATGATTGGAAAACAGCTACCGGGTCCCTAATATTTAACAGTATTTATACTGCCGAACACCACGATGCCCGTCTGGAACAGGTGGGATGGAACCTTCCCGGGTTCGACAATTCAAAATGGAAACAGGTTGAATTGCGAAGCGCTCCTTCGGAGAAAATAATGGCCCAGGTTCTGCATCCCATCCGGAATACTGAAAAGATTTCTCCCAAAACCGTCACAAAAATAAATGACAGTACATACGTTTTCGATCTGGGAAGAAATATTTCGGGTGTTTGTGAATTCAAGGTGAAGGGGGCAGCAGGTACTGTATTTCATTTGAAACACGGTGAGCGGCTTTATGAGAACGGAAGGGTGGATATGTCGAATATCGATGTGCATTACCGTCCTACAAATGATCTGGACCCTTTTCAAACTGATATCTTTATACTAAGCGGGAAAGGGGAGGAGACATTTATGCCTCATTTTAACTACAAAGGATTTCAATATGTTGAAATTACATGCAGCAAACCGGTTAATCATTTCGGTTGAAAATCTAATGGTTATTTTATGCATTAGCGATATGCCTCCGGCTGGCAGTATCCATTCCTCGAGTTCAACCCTGAATAAACTCTGGTGGGCAACCAATAACTCCTATCTGTCGAATATGTTTGGTTATCCCACCGACTGTCCGCAACGCGAAAAGAATGGCTGGACCGGGGATGCCCATATTGCCATAGAAACCGGACTTTACAATTTCGATGGGATTACTGTTTACGAAAAATGGTTGGCCGACCATCGCGATGAACAGCAACCCAATGGCGTGTTGCCGGCTATTATTCCTACAAGTGGCTGGGGTTACCAGTGGGCAAACGGTCCCGACTGGACCAGCACTATTGCTATTATTCCCTGGAATATTTACCTGTTTTATGGCGATACAAAACTGCTGGCCGACAATTACGAAAACATCAAAAGGTATGTTGATCATATCACGGATTTGTATCCATCGGGATTAACCGACTGGGGATTAGGTGACTGGATTCCAATTTCGGGCAAACCACCAGTGGAATTCACTTCAACAATATATTATTTGTAGATGCGCTTATTTTGGCCAATACCGCCCGGTTATTAGGTATCAAAGATGATATGGTGAAATATACTTCACTGGCTGAAAAAATCAGGAAGGCTTTCCATGACAAATATTATCAGGCCACAACGGGGATTTATGGAAATGGTACACAAACTGAATTAAGTATGCCGTTGATGTGGGGGTTAACTTTGGCTGATGATAAAGCAAAAGTTGCTGCCAATTTGGCCAAAAGGGTAGAAGCCGATAATTTTCATCTTGATGTTGGATTATTGGGTTCAAAAGCAGTTTTAAATGCTTTAAGCGAGAACGGATATGCTGATATAGCATGGCGGATGGCTTCGCAGGAAACATATCCTTCGTGGGGATGGTGGATAGTGAACGGTGCCACAAGTCTTTACGAAAACTGGCCATTGGATGCAAAAAGCGATATATCGCTCAACCACATTATGTTTGGCGAAGTGAGTGCCTGGATGTACAAAGCCTTGGGAGGAATTTTTCCCGACCCCTTAAGTCCGGGTTTTAAAACAGTAATTTTAAAACCAACATTTCCGGAGGGGTTGGAAGAATTTGAAGCCAAGCACCATACACTTTACGGAGAAATTATTTCGGGGTGGAAAAACATGGAACCATTACTTATTCGGTAACAATACCACCGAACACTAGCGGTAAACTCTTCATTCCCGGCAGGTATATCATAAATCCTGTGACCCGGATAAAATTGCAGGGTAACCCGAATGAGGAATATTATAACTTACCTGCAGGATCCTATAAATTTGAGCTGTCCCAGAAAGATAATTAAGATTTCAAAGGTGACCTGATTAAAGCTTTATCAGGTCACTTTCTTTTATATTATATCCTTCGGCAGTTATTTTAACAGGTTCCGCCGAATTGTATTCGACTGATACGATTCTACTTTCGCCTGGCATTAGAGTAAAGTATCCGTCGCTGAAATAAGCAGGAAGGATAATTTCGTTAGTCATAGCATTCTTAATATTCAGTTTCAGTGCAATAGCCGGAACCTTGCTTGTATTGCTTACCTGAAACTGAACAGTATTTTTCATGCCTTTCTTTACCGGTTTACCCGTTACAATTGCAGGTGGTAAATTGTTTAATTCCCTGAAATTCTTTTCGGGTTTTACTTTCCAATACTCATTTACTGACCGCACCAGTCCATTTTTCTCCAGAAGGTAAAGTCGCACCAGATAAACATCGGGCCATTCAGCCGCAGGTTCTGTTATGAAACATTCTGTTAAACGGTTAGCCGTGAAAGTAGCGGTATGATCCCGTGTATATATTTTTTCCCTGAAGGATTAAACACCTCTAGTTTAACCTTTGCCTCATGAAGTGTTTTTAAACTGGAATTAACAACTATCACCTTATTGTCGTGCAGGTTCATTTGGACATGTAAGGGTTCGCAGGCTTTACGCGAAGCAAAATACGAACCAAAGGTTTCGTAGTCCCACGAATATACTTGCCATACCGTGCTTGGCC
>JAAUTT010000694.1 GCA_012031335.1 Bacteroidales bacterium
AACAGGCACATTCAATCACGTTTCGGGGGAGATTGGAGGCTTTTTCGCCCACCATTAACCTGGCTGATTATAAGTTGACTGTTTGGACCGGTCAGTTTTCAGGGGCGCTGATTATTGTTTTTTAAAAGACCGATTGTTAAGTGCATGCCTCCAACTCCGCTGTAAACTGACCGGTCAGCACAGTCATTTTAGGATTTGCCACATTGACACCGGGGGAAGAAAAATCCCCCAACCACTAACACGCGGTCATACGCAATACGGGTTTTTGTGGTAACTTAGTCGGCAGTAAAAATAGCAAACGGCCCGGTAGGCCGATAAAGTAAGGTTTCAAACTCCCGTACTGCGCATACGGCCATCCGTTGTGTGGCATAAAAAGCAACGTTATAAGCTGTTTCACCATCTTGACTATAAAAAATAATGAGAAAAATAATTTTGAGTCTGATATTTGGATTTTTCTTCTATAAGGATATTCGCAAATTGAATTTCAACAAAAAATAGAAACAGGATATTTGTTTTATCAATTTGAGAGTGTTCAAATTGACCCAGGACCAAATTGGAAAGGATACCACCTTAATGATGAACAGAATGGAATTGATGTAAATTTCATCTATGGAGCAAAAATTAAGGATAGGTTTTTTCCTTCAATAGGATTAGGCTATCTAAATTTTGAGAGAATACATGGGGTTTCTATTTTTTCGGAATTTGAATATTCTATTTTCAAGACAAAATTTACTCCTTTGATAAATTTGAGATTAGGTTATAATCATATTTGGAATCAATACGAGAACGGTACTGGAAGTGCACTTGGAGAGTTTGGAGGAGGGATGAAATATAGTTTTAATGATGAAGTAGGGGTTTATTTAAAATCAGGACTATTGATAACTCAGCAAGCTTTTATAGTGCCAGTTCGATTAGGAATTAGTTTTTAAATCAGAATCAAACTTTATGATTAAAAAGACAATATCTCTACTAATAGTGCTATTCAGCCTACAGTCATTCGGACAGGATGATAAAAACCAATTTATAGGATTTAATCTACTACAATTGCCTGCTTCCACGATTAATTTGAATTATTCGATTGATTACAAACCATTTTTGACTTCGATAGTAGATGCAGGTTACGCATTTGGATATAATGAAAACCACGATTTGATTGGAATGTTTTTGACACCTCATATTAAATTGTATGATGGATATACAATTGTCAAACAATCAGGTGGGTATTTAAAACTTGGTGGATATTTAAATTTCCGAAAGGATTTTGAAAAACAAAATTTCTTGCATCTTGGATTATTTTTGACGAATTCAATTATCTATGAAAAAGTATTGTATTTATCACCGATTGATTCAAGACCGTATTCATATGCAGAAGAGATTGAACATACTGTTTATTTATTTGGCCTCAGCACATCACTTGGATACGAATTTAAGGTTACAAGTCGATTAAAAGCAAATGTTGATTTTCAACTTTCATTTCCGTCCGATAAATATTTAGATTTGTATAGTTATAGTAATTTTATTCCTGGAATGGGATTCAAAGATACTGATGGAAAATGGTTTCCTATGCTGATTATGAATTTAAAGTATAGATTATGAGTAATTTACGCCACACAACAATGTGTATAGTTCATAAGGGTTTCAGAGGTTTTCGAGCGGTATCACCCGCATCAATTTTGGGTGGTAACTTGATAGGTTTGAACCCCGCAATCCCTTACGCACCATACACTAAACGTTGTGTGGCATAAAAAGCAACCTTCGTAGTTAAATAAACATCTTGATTGAAAAGAAAATTATGAATGATAATTTGAAATATACCTTGTTGATTTTCATTATTTTGATTTCTTCTTGTTCAAAAACTGATGAAGACAAGAGCTGTCCTATTTCAGGTAATGTATTAGGATATAATCCCGATAAATGTGGTTGTTGTCCAGGATGGTTGATAACCAATGAAACGGATACCTTAAAATTCTTAACTGTCCCAGAAAATGAACAGCTTTGGGATTTAGTGAATTTTTATGGATTTCCGATACCGATTGTTTATGATTACAAAAACGATATTGGTGCATGTGCTGACCATTATAAAATAATGACATGTATTGATGTGAAAATGGAATTAAATTGTTCGAAATCAGGAGAAATAATTGATTACAACGGCACTGAATGTGGCTGCTGTCCCGGTTGGATAATTAAAACAGGAAACGACACTATTAAAGTTTTAAATCTACCAATTGAGAGCCAGGTTAGAGAGAGATTTGAAAGTCATGGGTTTCCAATTAATATCAAATTGAATTATGAGGATATTTCAGGTTCATGTGAAAAGTTTTATAAAAAAGTAACGTGTATTCAAATAATTGATTAAAATGAACTTCATGAGAGCATTTATTTCAATATCAATATTCTCTATTTTGCTATTCGCTTGCAAAGAAAATGCAAGCTACCAAATGCAATTACTGATTGAGAATAATACAAACAACAAAATTACAGTTGAATTATTTCCTAAACCTGAATATTTGCACAATACTTTATATGATTTCTCAGACATTGGAGGAGGATATAGTGAAACTATTTTTGAAGTTGAGCAAAACGATTATGAGAACTTATATTATTCAAGTAATATTGACCAAGAGCCATTTGAATTAGCTGAAAAAATATTTGATAGTATTCATATAACTCCATTTAATGAGGATAAAATAGTCATGAAATTTTCCATTGATACTGTAATCGGATATTCTGAAAACTTATTCGACAGCAATTCAACTTGGAATTATGAGATTAGAGATTATGATATGCCTGATAATTTTAACCGTAATCCAGTGGAATCACATGATTATACTTTTGTAATTTCGTCTGATAAATATTGATAGTGAATAATTTACGCCACACAACACGCGGTCATAAAACATTGGGGGCAAAGTGGTTATTCGAGCTTTGGTTCTCGCATCAAAGTTCGTCGCACCTTGATAGTGAAGTGGCTACGAACTCCCCCAACGATTTTATACCGCCGACCGTTAGGCGGCATAGAAAGGGACGAGCAATGTACTGACAATTAAGATCTTAAAAAAATGACTGATAATCTTTCAAAATGACTGATTGTTTTGTATTTTTGTATAAATTATAGTTGATTATGGAATTGAGACTTAATATAGGATTAAATCAAGTTATCGGATTAATTAGGAATTTGCCTTATGACGACAAATTGATTCTAAAAAGCCAACTTGACAAAGAATTAAAACCAGAAGGAAAACGATCTAGTTCTTCCCTTAAGCATATTCTTCTGAAAGGTCCAGTAATGACTGCTGAAGGTTACGATAATTACAAGGATTTAAAAAAGCAATTCAGCAAATGGACAAAGAAATTATCTGTTTAGATACCTCTGTTTTCATTGATTATTTTAGAAAACAAAAAAAGGAGAAAACATTTCTTGTTGAATTAGCTGATAATTATGATTTTGCAATTTCTGTTATCACTAAACTTGAGATTTCAGTTGGAATTTCAAGTGGACAGAGTGAGTTTTGGGATACACTCTTTGAAAAACTGACTATTTTACCTCTATATGAATCAGATGTTGATATTGCTTCAAGCATTATACAGACCCTTCGAAAAGCGAACAAAATCATTGGACTACAAGATATACTGATTGCTTCGACAGCGATATCGAATAATTTAAGATTAGCTACATTGAATTTAAAAGATTTTGAACGTATTGAAAACTTAAAAATAATTAAAAAGGATTAAACTACGCCACCTAACACATGGTATAAGTAATTGTGGTTTAGGCGGTTAATTTCATGTTATGTTTTCCAAATA
>JAAUTT010000695.1 GCA_012031335.1 Bacteroidales bacterium
GACGGACCATATCAAATGGGTTAAATTCTCCGGAATAACATGGGATAAAAGTGGCTTTACTATTCGCGGTACGACGAACCCAATGGAAAAGAATTAACAGGTCGAAATGACTTTCATAAGCTATATTACCACAAGTTGGGAACTACTCAAAATGAAGATGTATTGGTGATGCAGCACAGCGATCCCCGTGTTAATTTTGGTGCCCAGGTTACTGAAGATAGAAATTATCTGGTGATTTACGAGAACAAAGGGTTCGATGGCAATAAAATAACCATCAGGGATATCTTTACAAAAAAGGATCTAAAATCTTTCGGCAATGATTATTCCGTGAAATATTCAGTGGTTGGGAATTTCGGCACCATCTTCTATATCATTACAAATGAAGGAGCTCCAAATAATAAAATTTGGGCTTTAGATGTTAAAGCTGGGAAAGAGGCTGTTACAGTTATTCCTGAAAAGGATTTTGTTCTTGAAGGAGCTTATTTAAACGGAAACGATAAAATTCTTACGCATTACCTGAAAGACGCGCAGGCCAAAATTGAACTTTACCATACCAATGGTAAATATATCAAGGATATCCAACTGCCGGCTCCTGGAACTGTTCCCGATATTTATTCCAAACCGGGGAATGATGAGGTTTTTTACACTTTTACTGCCTTTACCTACCCTACATCGAGTTTTGTTTACGATCTGAATAACGACGAATCAAAACCCTTCTTTACTTCCAAACTCGATTTCAAACCTGAAGAATTCGAAACCAAACAGATTTTTTATACAAGCAAAGACGGAACTAAAGTCCCCATGTTTGTAGTTCACAAGCAAGGTATTGAGCTGAATGGAAAGAATCCAACCCTCTTATATGGTTATGGAGGATTTGATGTGAACATCACTCCTTCATTCAGTGTTTCTCGCCTTTTATGGTTACAGAGCGGCGGAATTTATGTCTCTGCAAATATCAGAGGAGGAGGGGAATATGGGAAAAAGTGGCATGAAGGCGGGACTAAGCTGAACAAGCAAAATGTTTTCGATGACTTTATTGCTGCTGCCGAGTATTTGATTCAAAATAAATACACATCTCCCGAAAAGCTTGCTATTTCTGGCGGCTCAAATGGCGGTTTGCTTGTTGGGGCAGTTGTTAATCAGCGTCCTGAGTTATTCGCTGCTGCTGTTCCTGCTGTTGGGGTAATGGATATGTTGCGTTTTCACAAATTTACAATTGGAGCGGCATGGTCTTCCGACTATGGTTCGAGCGAGGATTCAATCCAGTTTCAATATATTTATAAATATTCGCCCATTCACAATATCAGCGATACAAAAAATTACCCGGCTATTCTTGTTACTACCGCCGATCACGACGATCGTGTAGTATCGGCACATTCCTTTAAATATATCTCTACATTACAGGAGAAGTATAAAGGTGAGAATCCTGTTTTGATCCGTATCCAGACCAATGCCGGTCATGGTGCCGGTAAGCCAACAGCGGTGATCATTGCTGAGCAGGCTGATATTTATTCTTTTCTTTTAAAAACCTGAATTTTGATCCAAAACTATAGCCTATGTTTTACAGGATGCTTTTATATCGGGACTAATTATAATTACCATGGGAATTTCGATAAATGCTCAAAATAATGTAAAAGTGAAAAGCAGGCTCGAGATTTATGATCTGAAGGCTGATGTAAGAACTGTTGTTTATGATACCCCAGATCATATCGAAGCCCCCAACTGGACACCCGACGGTAAATTCCTTGTTTTTAACAGTAAAGGCTCAATTTTTAAAATCCCTATGAAAGGTGGAAATCCCGAGAAAATAAACACGGGCATGGCTACAAATTGCAATAACGATCATGTAATTTCTGCCGATGGAAAGCAATTGGCCATCAGTCATAACACCAAAGAAAAGGGATCCATAATTTACATTCTGCCTTTCACCGGAGGCGAACCGAGGCAGGTAACCCCAAATGGTCCCAGCTATCTCCATGGCTGGTCGCCCGATGGAAAAACACTGGCATATTGTGCCCAGCGCAATGGCGAATACGATGTTTACACAATTTCTGAAGAAGGTGGTGAAGAAACCCGTTTAACCACTACTCCAGGATTGGACGACGGTCCGGAATACAGCAGCGACGGGAAATATATTTATTTCAACTCTGTTAGAACCGGTCTGATGCAATGTTACCGGATGAAACCCGATGGTTCGGACCAGGAACAATTAACTTTCGATCAATATCATAACTGGTTTCCACATCCCTCTCCTAACCGTGAATGGGTTGTTTTTTTAACCTATGAGAAAGAAGTGGAAGGACATCCTGCCAATAAAAATGTTACGCTACGGCTGATGCCATTTAATGGCGGTGAATCAAAATCAATTGTGAAACTGTTTGGCGGACAGGGAACCATCAACGTTCATTCCTGGTCGCCCGACAGCAATAAGTTTGCTTTTGTATCGTACGAAATTTTGGAATAGAAAGAATAGATTGAATTATATCATATCAATAACTTACTGAATAAGTAGAATAATTAGCTAAAACCACCTGCTAATTAGAATATTCAGGACATTAATTCCAAACCATTGTTTAGCATATATACAATAAAGAATAAATATTAAGGTGGCAAAGACCAAAATTGTTCCCAGTAATTTACCAAACATATGATGTCCCTTATTCATTGCTTTTTTTGCAAGGCTTGTTACAAGTTCATCCAGAAATTTGAATGCAGGATAAAGAATCAAAACCAAAATTACCATTCCAATAGCGGTAAATTTTAATGGATTGGTTGCTCCTTTGTAATTTAAGAGATAATCTGTTATGTAACCAGTTAGCAAGTTAACAACCAAAACAGTAATAACGAGCACGCAAAAAACCGAAAAATTTCCTCATAAATTTAAGTTGAAGTTTGTGGTTTACTATATCAATTATGTTTGTAAATTAAATATAATTTCAAATCATATCTACGATTATTGAAACACTATGTTAAATATACCAACCATAGATAAAAAAAGAATAGTAATTATTGGAGGAGGATTTGGTGGGTTGAAACTAGCTACTGATTTAAGGAATTCCAATTATCAGGTAGTATTACTTGATAAAAATAATTATCATCAATTTCAACCTTTATTTTACCAGGTAGCTACATCGGGTATAGAACCCAGTGCTATTCTTTTCCCATTTAGAAAAATTTTCAATAAATACCACGATTTTCATCTTCGCATTGCTGAGGTACTTGAGATTATGCCTCAAGTAAAGAAAATACGAACGGTACATGGAATTTTGTTTCTACGATTTTTTGGTAATTGCATCAGGAGCAACACCTTCTTTTTTTGGTCTTGATAATGTTAAAGCTGTTGCGCAACCTATGAAATCTGTTGTTGATGCAATATCAATACGAAACACAATTCTCGAGAATATGGAAAAAGCACTAATAACCGATTTACCTGAAGAAAAAGAACCATACTTAAATATTGTTGTGGTAGGAGGAGGGCCAACTGGCACTGAGATTGCCGGCGCATTGGCCGAAATGAAAAAACATATTTTCCCTAAAGAGTATAAAGAACTTGATATTTCCAGGGTTAGAATTATTGTGATTGAAGGCTCTTCTACTTTGTTAAAAGGGATGTCGGTAAAATCGTCTCAGAAATCACGAGAATATTTATTGAAACTTGGTGTAGAAGTTTATACTGGTTCTTATGTTAAAGACTATGTACAAAATTCAGTAATTCTGAGTAACGGGGAAAGAATTGCATCAAAAACTGTAATTTGGGCTGCAGGAATCCGTGGGAATAAAATAAATGGAATGTCGGATACAG